>NZ_VOYQ01000002.1:0-180537 GCF_013420195.1 Acinetobacter sp. YH01024 | reverse complement strand
GAAAAGTTCTATTGTTTGAAAAATATAATAATAAAAATTTTAATAAAATAGGCTAGACTTTTTGATGCTCTGAACGCTCCCCAAAACGTTTCTTACCAAGCACCAAAAAGTCTAATAGGTTACACATTTTTATTTTTATTTTTATTTTTATAAAGTGTTGTGTTTTTATGCGCTGCGTTTTGTGTTCTTCTGTTGCAGTATTAAATAATTTGTATCAGTTTTGTTCTATACCTGAAAATAGGTATTTTTTGCCATTTTCTACAGAAAATTCAATTAAACATTTATATAAGCAGTCCTGTGAAAAGGAATATAACTTTCTCAGCGGCAAAGCATTAAAATTTTATGCCCCAAGCAACATTTCATAGACCTAATCGTTATAATATTCAAAAGTTTTAAGTTGTGATTGAACTATGCGTGGTTTATACCTCATTACCAATGATGATCCTATCGAATTGCTTTTAGCCAAACTCGAAGGCGCGATGGCAACTTATGAAGTTGCTGTTTTGCAATATCGCCGTAAAAAAGTGGCAAAGGAAGATCAGGCTTATGAAATTGAATACATGAAAAATATGTGTAATCAGTACAAAGTGCCTTTTGTTATTAATGACGATCTAGAAACTGCAGTTCAATATGGTGTGGGGGTCCATTTAGGGCAAGATGACGGTTCAATTGCTGAAGCTGTAGCACGCTTACCTAAAAATGTTTTGATCGGTCGAAGCTGTAATAACTCTTTAGAGCTGGCTGAGCAGGCGATTGCAGACGGTGCAAACTATGTGGCTTTTGGCGCCATTTTTGCAACTGAAACCAAGCCTGAAGCAGGCAATATTGGCTTAGAAACGCTAAAACAAGCCAAAGCGAAACTAAATGTACCTATTTGTGCAATTGGTGGTTTAACTGTAGAGAACTCCGCTGAAGTGATTGAAGCGGGTGCTGATCTTTGTGCTGTGATTAGTGATGTATTAGGTCGTTCAATGTCTGCTGTAAGCAGTCGTGTTTATGAATGGTCTGAGCTTTTTGCTGAACAAGCTTAATTTTATTTTTTAGATTGAATAAGTAGAGAATTTTTATGAGCTTATCTGCTAAGCAAGAACAATTATTTAAACAAGCCAGCAAGCATATTCCTGGCGGCGTAAACTCTCCTGTACGCGCATTTAATGGTGTAGGCGGTACACCGGTATTTATCGAAAAAGCGCAAGGCGCATATCTCTATGACGTAGACGGAAAACGCTATGTCGACTATGTCGGCTCTTGGGGCCCAATGATTTTAGGTCATGCGCAGCCCGACATTATTAAAGCGGTTCAAGAAGCGGCTGTTGATGGTTTAAGTTTTGGTGCGCCAACTGTGCATGAAACGACATTGGCGGATATTATTTGCGAAATTATGCCGTCTATTGAGCTGGTGCGTATGACCAACTCAGGGACAGAAGCAACCATGACAGCAATTCGTCTTGCTCGTGGCTACACTGGCCGTGACAAGATTGTAAAATTTGAAGGCTGCTACCACGGTCACTCAGATTCGCTTTTAGTGAAAGCAGGCTCAGGCTTGTTGACAAAGGGTGAGGGTGAAGCAACTTCTGCAGGTGTTCCGGCTGATTTTGCCAAACACACTTTAACACTGCCATACAATGACATCGCCATGCTGAAAGAATGCTTTGCAAAATTCGGTTCAGAAATTGCAGGTGTAATTGTCGAGCCAGTTGCAGGCAACATGAACTTGGTTAAACCGATAGATGGTTTCTTGCAAGCAATTCGCGATGTGTGTGATGAGCATGGTTCAGTCTTTATCATTGATGAAGTAATGACAGGTTTCCGTGTAGGTCTTGGCGGTGCGCAAGCGCATTATGGCGTAACACCTGATTTAACCACTTTAGGTAAAATTATTGGTGCTGGCCTGCCTGTGGGTGCATTTGGCGGCAAGCGTGAAGTGATGGAATGCATTGCACCTCTTGGCAAAGTCTATCAAGCAGGTACATTGTCTGGTAACCCATTGGCTATGCGTGCCGGTATTGAGATGTTTAAACATTTGCGTCAGCCGGGCTTCTATGAAACTTTGACTGAAAAATTGGCAGGTTTGCTTGCTGGTTTACAGGTAGCTGCAGACGAAGCGGGCATTCCGTTCTTTACGCAGCAAGTAGGTGGAATGTTTGGTATTTACTTTACAGATCAAACTGAAATCACTGGTTTTGATTCAATTTTGAAATGTGATGTAGATGCGTTCCGCGCTTTCTTCCATGGCATGCTGAAACGTGGTGTTAACCTTGCACCGTCTGCATTTGAAGCAGGGTTCTTCTCAAGCGCGCATAGCGATGAAGATATCGCATTTACAATTGAAATGGCGAAAGAAGTTTTTGCTGAAATGAAGTAATTTTCATTTAAATCGGTAAATTCTGCTTTAGAATAAAGCCCGCAGCCTGCTGTGGGCTTTTTTGTTGTTATAAGTTCAGTTTTTTAAGAAAAGGATTTTTAAATGAAAACCAAGCATTATTTAACTTTAGCAGATGCAGAATTTTTACTAAACACAGCACATACTTATGCAGTAGAAAATGGTTTTAATGTCAGCATTGCGGTAATGGATGATACAGGCAATTTATTGGCGATGAAACGAATGGATGGTGCATCGCCAATGACAGCAAATCTATGCTTAGAAAAAGCCAAATGTTCAGCCATTAGCCGTCGTCCTTCAAAGTTATTTGAAGACATCATCAAAAGTGGTCAGATGGGTTTTCTGACCATGGATACCTTTTCAGGCATGCTGGAAGGCGGTGAGCCGATTATGTACGAAGGGCAATTGGTGGGTGCAATGGGCGTGTCTGGGGTAAAGTCATTTCAGGATGCAGAAATTGCACAGCAGGCGATTGAGAAGTTTTTGATGCAAGCAGGATGATTGTTTTAGTTTAACTAAATTGAATTTTAGCAATTTATCGGCTTTGTTGCACAAAGATTTCATAACTATATGATTTTAAAGGTTTTGATTATTTTTTGATCCAAAATTAAATTTATTTAAATCAGATGCTTACATATTTATGCAACAAAGCCTATCCATAGAATCGTTAAATATTTTTTAGAGCCTCCCATGCTTTATCCCATGCCTAAAAAAATCCAATTTTCACCATCTCAAGCAAAATGGCAGCTGTCTTCAACACAGTCAGTATTGGTATTAGCAGGACTGCAAAATCTACGCATGCAGCAGGGTATACAGGATACGCAGCTGATGGAAAATATTATCCAGCTGACCAATAAAGCCAAAGCCTTAGAGATTCCTATTGTCGATTTATATGGTGATGATTTACTTCAAGGCATGCCGCAGCTCGGTGAATATGCAACAACACACCCGCAGCTCATCTTTGCAGGGCAAATCACGCCTATGCTGAAACAGATCTTGCCGCATCTATATAGCGTAACAGAGCAAATCTGTATCGTTGATGATGCGATTGCGATGAATAATCAGGAGCAGCATATTCAGTGGGTGGACTCCATGTCAGGCCAAGGGATTCATCACATGAGTAGTTATAATTTGATGCGGCTTTGGAATCTGTCAGCACCAACTGAATTCGTCTTGTCAGCCAAAGGCATATTATTGGCTATCGCAGAACAGCTAGATATGGAGGCATTGGAAATAGATCCCTTATTGGATTTACGCAGTTATGGACTAGATTCCGTTGCCATGGTCAGCTTAATTGGGTTGTGGCGTGCCAATGGTGCTAACATCCGTTATGAAGACTTTTTAGATGATGCAAGTCTAAAAGCATTGCTAGAAAAATTGCTCAGTACAGACTAAACAAAGCCAATTGGAATTATTTTTGTTCTAAATCGGAAAATACGTCGGGAAATATGCCTTTGTGCATTGTAATTGTTGGCTAAGCTTTTTATTATTGCCGCCTTGTTTTTCGAGATCAGAACTGGATTGAACTTTGAGTAATTTTCTAACCGAACACCTGATACATCGTGACACTGACTTTATGGTGATCCATAAACCAGCAGGTTTACTCACAGTTCCGGGAAAAACAGCAGATTTACAAGACTGTGTTATCAATCGATTATTAAAAATTGAACCGAATACCTTGCTCATCCATCGTTTGGATCGTGATACCTCAGGTATTTTGGTTTTTGCATTAACCCGTCAAGGGCAAAATCGAATTTCACGCCAGTTCCAAGAACGTCAAACTTCAAAAACATATCAGGCATTGGTTGCGGGTACGCTCGAAGGTGAAGGTACTGTCGATGTACCGGTCATATATGACCCAGAACATCCGCCACTGCATATTGCCGATCCTGCACACAATAAGCCTGCGCTTACGCATTGGAAAGCCACTGAACATTTTGAGATTCAGGGGCAAGCCGTAACACGTGTAGTGTTAACGCCTATTACCGGTCGATCACATCAGCTTCGTGTTCATATGCAATATTTAGGTCATCCTATTGTAGGTGATACTTTGTATGCAACACCTGAGCAACAGCAGCTGATGCCGCGCTTATGTTTACATGCTGAGCGCTTGAGTTTTAACCATCCTGAAACTGAGCAAACAGTGGAATTTCACTGTCCCGTACCATTTTAGGAAAATCATTTAAATCCCTAAGAATTCTGCTCACTATTTAGTGGGCTTTATGTCAAAATATATTGCTTTATGGTCTAGATTTTTGCTCAAATAACGTTCACAGTTTGAGCATAATATTTTCAGACCGAACTTGAGAAAAAGGTGGAAAAATTGCAGCAGTTTGCTATTGGTCAACGTTGGTTATCAGATACAGAAACGGAACTGGGTTTAGGTGTTCTTATTGATGTTGATGAGCGATCGGTCAGCATTTTATTCCCGAAAAGTGATGAAACTCGTGTCTATGCCCGTCACAATGCACCTTTATCTCGTATTGTTTTCAATGTAAATGACGAAGTCCAAGACCAAGAAGGTCAAATTTGGACTGTTGAATCTCTTGAAGACCGTGGTGGTGTGGTTCGTTATAACGCGGTACGTAAACTTGCCGATGGCACAGAAGAGCGTAAAGCACTGAATGAAACACGTATTGGTGCAAGTATTCAGTTAGCAAAACCATTAGATCGTTTGCTTGCAAGCCAAGTGGACTATAAAGAATGGTATGACCTGCGTATCGAAGCACTGCTTCTTCAAGCCAATATGAAGTCTAGCCCTCTACGTGGCTTGGTAGGTTCACGTGTGGGTCTCATTCCACACCAACTGTATATTGCGCATGAAGTGGGTAAACGTTTTGCTCCACGTGTATTACTTGCTGACGAAGTTGGTCTGGGTAAAACCATCGAAGCCGGTCTGATCATTCATCAGCAACTCAAAACGGGTCGTTCAGAACGTATCTTGGTCTTAGTACCTGATTCATTGCAATATCAATGGATGATTGAAATGCGTCGTCGTTTCAATCTTGAGTTCTCATTATTTGACTTGACGCGTACAGCTTCGATTAAAGAACACGATCCAGACCTCAACCCATTCTTAACTGAACAATGCATCATTGCGAGTGTCGATTTGATGATCGACCATGATGACTTGCGTGAACAAGCGCTTGAAGCTGGTTTTGATTTGCTCGTGGTCGATGAAGCCCATCATTTAATGTGGTCAGAAGAAGAAGGCGGCAATGACCGTTATGACCTTGTTGAAGAACTTGCTGAAAAAACTCCGGGTGTCTTGTTATTAACCGCAACACCTGAACAATTAGGTGTGGAAAGTCACTTTGCTCGTTTACGTCTACTTGATCCACAACGTTTTAGTTCGCTTGATCGTTTCTTGGATGAAGAAGAGCAGTATCACCAAACAGCTAAAATTGCTGAAGTGCTTATGTCTGATCTCCCACTCGAAGAAGGGCATTTGGCAGCGATTGAAAGCCTATTAGGTCATCGAATTACTGACGAGCCAGAACAACGCTTCCGTGCCATTCACGAATTATTAGACCGTCATGGTACTGGTCGTATTTTATTCCGTAATACCCGTGAAGCGATTCAAGGCTTCCCAGGTCGTGACTGTCAGCCTGCACCATTACCTGCACCAGAAAACTGGTCTAAAGATGGCAAACTACGTGAACAAATGTGGCCTGAAGAAGCGCAGCTTGATGGCTCGTGGATGGAAACCGACCCACGTGTGATGTGGTTGATGGAACGTCTGCGTACAGATCTGAAACACAAAAAAGTGTTATTGATTGCACGTAGTGGTCCAGTGGTTGAGTCTTTAGAAAATGTACTTCGTTTGCATGCGGGTATTCGTACAGCGATGTTCCATGAAGGCATGAGCTTATTAGAGCGTGACCAAGCAGCAGCTTACTTTGCTGAAGAGTCATACGGTGCGCAAATTTTACTATGTTCAGAAATTGGTTCTGAAGGTCGTAACTTCCAGTTTGCATCGGACTTAGTTTTGTTTGACTTGCCTGCAAACCCAGATGTACTTGAACAACGTATTGGTCGTTTAGACCGTATTGGTCAAGAAAATCGTATTCAAATTCATGTGCCTTATCTGGTTGGTACTGCTCAAGAGCGTATGTTCCGTTGGTATAACGAAGCATTAAATATTTTCTGTAATATCTCCCCGACAGCGCAAACTCTCCAAGAAAACTTCATCGTCAATCTTAAAGATTGTTTGTTGGCAGATAAAGGCCAAGAGTTTGAAGATCTGCTCGAAGCGGTGAGTGTACAACGTGAAGCGCTTGAAGCTGAACTTCAAGAAGGTCGTGACCGTTTACTTGAGTACAACTCTTGCCGTCCAATCGTGGCACAAGAAATTGTGACTGCACTTGAAGACTACGACGACAATACTACGTTGCCAATGTTTATGAAGCGCTTCATGGCGTCTACAAACATTGATTTTGATGAACAAAGTAACGGTACAGTGATCATCAAGCCAACAGATCAAATGCAAGTTCAAGGTCTGACTTTGGACGAAGAAGGCATGACGGCGACGTTCTATCGTGACCAAGCACAGATCCGTGAAGATGCTCAGTATCTAACACTTGAGCATCCATTCACTGAAAGTGTGATGGAAATGATTAATACGCAAGGCTTTGGTAGTACCAACGTTGCTGTATTGAAATCGGCCGCTTTACCGCAAGGTTCTGTGTTAATGGAAGTGTGGTTTAAAGTCGATGTGGTTGCACCAAAGGCATTGAATTTGCCGTCAAGTTTGCCTCAACAGTTGGTTCGTGTATTACTGAGCGAAAAAGGTCAGGATTTATCGCAAAAAATTGCACCTGAAATTTTACGTCCTTATTTACATCATCTTGATGGTAACAGTTGCCGCCAAGTGGTTAAGGCGCGTCGTGATGTCATTGAACAGCGTTATACGCAAGCGCTTGAAATTGCTCGTGGCGCATTACCGGGCTTTAAACAACAAGCCAAAGAAATCTATGGTAGCAAATGGCAGTATGAAATTGACCGTTTGACTTATTTGAAGCAGTTCAACCCAAGTATTCGTGAAGATGAAATTGCACGTTTACAAAAACTGCAAAAAGAAGGTTTAACACTGCTTGATGGTCTGGCGGTTACACCAGAAGCAATTCAAATTATGGTAGTGGTTAAGCCATAAGTTAAGAATCTTCAAAAAGCACCTTCGGGTGCTTTTTTTTATGGCTAAAAATATAACTGCAAAATTAATCACGACAGATTTACGCTAAATCTAAGTTTTGTATTGTTTATTTTTAATCTAAATTGTCGACATCAGCATAAAAAAAGTAACTATTCTTCAGCAATTCTACAGCTTGATCAAAGTCTTCATGTTCATCCAACATATAAAATATGGCTTCGAGCTTTGTATAGTCCGGATGATTTTTTGCTAACTGAATTTGGATCGTACATCGGTCTGCTTGGCTGCGTGTTGCATAATGAGCAGTAAGTAAATCAAAGTTGATGTCAATGCATAGCGGCTGTTTTAAGGCAATGGCACCACAATAAGCATGTATTTCAGGTAATAAACGTAAGACTAAATCAGCCTCTTTGCTTTCCGCCACGATTAGCTCTGGGGCTGCGGTCTTACACAAAGCGAGTACTTCAGTTAACAGGGTTGAGTCATCTAGTGTATGGTCTAGCACGATGACTTTTTGCGGTTGGATTAAATCAAAGTCATCTATTAAAATCATAAAACCTCCTGAAAATAGAATGGTTATGCTTTATTTATCTGCGTTATAAAATGAAATGGCGCTACGTTTGGAATCTAAAATTTTCTACAAATGGTTTTGGATAATGTGTTTAGTCTAAGAACGTTCTAAGGTTAATCATGGCGTAGAAATGCAACATTTTTTGATTCGTAGCTCAGTTAAATATGAAATTGTTAATATAGGGCGCTACGCTTCATGCTCATTGCTAGACCCAATATACATGCTTTGATTAGTAAAAGAATCGGCGTCGCGACATAAACTGTCGTTATTGATATCGATTGAATCCTGAAAGTGAAATGATTAAATGTATTCGGACATATAGCGATAGCATCATAATCAAATGATTGTTCACGAACTGTCTTAATGTCGTGTTTTGATGCTTTAGTTAAGTAAAGTTTTGGCTTGGTTAAATTTATACTTCGATGCTAGCGAGTTGAGGGCAGTTCCGTTAAAATGCTTCAAATTTCAGCAGTTCGTTAGAAGAAAATAAAAATATGAAATCCTTAATTACCTTAGGTAGTAAAACGTCACACGGTGGTGTGGTTTCAGAATGTGAACCTTCATTTGTGATTAATGGTATTGCGGTGCATTTAAATGGCATGAAACATTATTGCCCGAAATGTAATTCGACTGTGGCTGCGATCGCGGCAGATCAAAGTACAACGGTAAAGGGGCGTGGTGTTGTGGTTGCTGGAGATAAAACCACTTGTGGCGCAACCTTCTTACCAAATCAATCAATGGTCGGTTCACAAAAATAATCTGCATACTGACTTTTAGGTCATCTAGATAAGCTCTTTGAGTCCTGTTTAAATCGTATTGATCTCTTTATGATGGGTCATCATCAGTTGATTGGATGAGTTTTAGATGAAAAGCGCGATCCATTTTACCCATGCCAATGGTATTCCTGCCGCGAGTTATCGAAAGTTTTTATCCTACTTTTCACCGCAATTTGATGTGAAGGCGATTCCGCTGATTGGTATGGATGAGCGCTATCCGATCACCAAAGATTGGCGATATTTGGTCGATCAAGTCATCGCAGATATTGAGCACCAATTTCCAAAGCAACAAGTGATTGGGCTAGGGCATTCTTTTGGCTCTTTAGTCACCCTGATGGCGGCTTATAAACGTCCAGATTTGTTTTCACAACTGATTATTATGGATCCACCTTTTGTAATCGGTCCTAAGTCCGCCATTTTTGAAGGCATGCAAAAATTAAAGCTCAAAACTGTCGATAAAATCACGCCTGCAGCAATTACACTGAAGCGCAATGATCATTGGTCAAATTTGGATGAAGCCTATACGGCTCTGCGGAATAATCGTTTATTTAAAAGTTTTGATTCGCAGTGTTTTGAAGATTACTTTGCACAAGGCATTCAAGCTGATGAAAAACGCGGTGGCGTGACCCTCAGCATTCCAAAAGCCGTCGAAGCACAAATTTTCCGTACAGTGCCTGCATGGTGGTGGCGTACCCCACGGAAAGCCCCTCAAATGCCTGTACACCTTATCACCGCAAATGACAGCCATTTTTATAAACAAGGTTTGCCTGACGGAATGAAGAAAACCTATGGTATAGATTATAGTGTGGTTGATGGTGGGCACATGTTTCCACTTGAGCAGCCGAAACAGACAGCGCTACACGTCATGCAGTACTTACAGCATTAGAAAAATATATTTTGCTCATAAAAAAGGAGACCTGAACGTCTTCTTTTTTTCTCACCGTTAATTTTTAGCGAATTTGGGCTTCGTCTAGATGGCGAGCACCTTCCAATATCATACGAATCATAATCATGGTTTGTTCGGCAACTTCTTTGCGTTGTTCTGTCGGTAGATCAATGACTTTCGCACCCATGTTAAACACCAATTGGGTAATACCACGTGCCACGATGTCAGGATGAGCCAACTTGCTCTGATTTAAACGCTCTAGGACGATTAAATCTTCTCTTAATTCTTGTTGGAAATAGTTGAGTTGACGCTCAACTGCATTTTTATAAGAATGCGAACCAGTATAGCCTTCACGAAGCAACAGGCTTAAGTTGCCTTCATCGGCATCTAGCTGCTGAATAAATACTTCAACTGAACTACGAATAATACTGCTTTGGCGTGATGCCTGAAGGCGTGCTTCATGCAAAATTTGACGTAACACACCGCCAGCTCGATCAATCAACTCAATGGCTAATTCATCAATATCTTTGAAATGACGATAGAAACTATTTGGAGCAATGCCAGCTTCACGTGCAACTTCACGCAAACTCAGTGATGAAATACTTTTTTGTGGACCAATTAAATTAAGCGCTGCCTGAAACAGTTCTTCCTTGGTAATTGTTGCTTTACGGCCTACAGTGCGAACTGCAAGTGGAGTTTCAGCTTCAGAATGTAATTCTTCCTGGTACATGTTAACCATATTCGTCTGTGCAGACTGAGTCATATTTTTTAATAGATTAAAAACATTAACATATTATAGCGTCTGCTAATAGCTTTTGTGAAAATGTCGATTAAATGCACAAGCGTATATACAAATATATATACATGTGTATAATAATTAAAAACCTCCCATGAGTTGTATTTGATTATGCATGTACTCGAAAAAGCGAAAAAGCCTTTAAACGCAATCAAAGACAGTGTTGTAGACGTCAATGCGGTAAATTTCTGGTTGCAGAAATTTAATCCGTTATGGTCTGGTAATCAGGCACTCGGCAAAATTGTACAAAAAGAAAATGCAGCAAATGAGATGGTCAGCCTAACCATACAGGTGAACCGTTTATTTAAAATTGGCGAAGCTGGTCAGCATCATCCTGTTTTTGCTCGCGTAAATGGTATTCGTTACGAACGTACTTATAGTTTGACTCAGTTAGATGATCAACACGTATTGCTTAGTGTAAAAAAAGTGAATACGGGTATTGTGAGTACTTGGCTCGTAGAACAAGCGCAAGTGGGCGATATCTTAGAATTTGGTCAGCCTTTTGGTGATATGACTTTGGTGTCAAATTCTGCGCCGTTGCTACTATTGGCTGCGGGTAGTGGTATTACGCCAATGTTAAGTTTGTTGAAAACGATGAGCAAAACCAAGCAAATTGCGGAGCAACCAATTCAGTTAATGTATTGGGTTAAGTATCACGATGATGCCGCATTCAAATTACGCTTCGAAGCTTTGGCAAATCAATATCCAAACTTTAAATTTCAAATTTTCTTTACCCAAGAAGATGTTCCCGATCCACGATTAAATGCCGCTCACGCTGCTCAAATTGACGACATTGAGTACAGTACAGTGTTTGCATGTGGTCCATCAGGTTTCGTCACTCAGGCCGAAGCATTATTTGATCATGCACAGTGCTTTATGAGTGAAGCATTTAGCATGAGTCCAATTGCAACGGATGACATTGGCTTTGTGAATGTCACGCTTACACAATCCAATAAAACCGTCAGTATTCCAAAAGGCCAATCAATTCTAGCCAGTCTTGAACAGCAAAATATCAAACCAAATCACGGTTGCCGTATGGGCATTTGTAATAAATGTGCCTGCAACAAAGTAGAAGGTTCGACTAAAAATATGGTCAATGGTAGCCAAAATACAGAGCCGGGTAATTTACTCAAAATTTGTGTGAACTCAGCACAGTCAGATCTTGTTATTGATTTATAAGGTAGAAAAAATATGAACATGCCTGTAAAAATTGAATATTTTAAAAATCCTAAAAACCGTGAGTTAACCCAATCGCAATTAGATGAACTTGCGCGTGAGCTTGACGCAATTAAGCAAGAAGTTTTAGATGACTTAGGTGAAAAGGATACGAAATACATTCGCCGTGTATATTCGACTATTCGATATTCATCTATGGCGGGTCGTGCATTATTGTTTGCAGGTTGGTTTCCGCCAGCGTGGATTTTAGGCACAGGTCTTTTAGGTTTTGCCAAAATCATGGAAAACATGGAATTAGGTCATAATGTCATGCATGGTCAATATGACTGGATGAATGATCCTAAATTCAATGGTCAGACTTATGAATGGGATATCGTGGGTACTGCAGATAACTGGCGCCAAACTCACAATTTTAAACATCATACCTATACCAACATTAAAGGTATGGATGATGATATTGGTTATGGTCTCGTTCGTTTGTTCCCAGAACAGCGTTGGAAGCCGGGCTATCTATTACAACCGATTTATAGCATTCCATTTTGCTTATTGTTCCAATGGGGTGTTGCCATTCAAAACCTTGAATTGGGTAAATACTTTAAAGGTCGCAAAACAAAACAGCAGACCAAAGAAGAATGGAAGCCAATGCAAGCCAAAATCGGCAAGCAATTATTTAAAGACTATGTGTTCTTCCCGCTTATTGCAGGGCCTGCAGCATTACCTGTGCTCACAGGGAACCTCGTTGCGAATGGTCTTCGTAATATTTGGACATTTAGTATTATTTTCTGTGGTCACTTCACCAAAGATGTTGAAGTTTTCCCGAAAAAAGTACTTGAAAATGAAAGCCGTGGACATTGGTACATGCGTCAAATCCGTGGTTCTTCAAACCTTACTGGTTCAGAAGCATTTCACATTTTGACAGGGCATTTAAGCCATCAGATCGAACACCATTTATACCCTGACGTTCCTGCGCGTCGTTATCGTAAAATGGCGCCAAAAGTGCAGGCGGTCTGTGAAAAATATGGTTTGAACTATAACAACGCAAGTTTAGTGAAACAGTACGGCAGTGTACTAAAACGTATTGTGAAATATGCGTTTCCATTTAAAAAGTAATAAACGCTACACTAAATTTACGGGAAAAAAAGCCATGCAATTGCATGGCTTTTTTATATTAACTTTGGGGAAAATATTTATTTCAATTTTTGATATGTAATTTGAGGATCTTAATCAAATTCATATAATTTCCTTTTTTAGCCATACGAATGACCAATTCAATTTCTTCTTTCGTCCACATCTGGCGAGTGGCTGAGAAGGCAAATTGAGCAAGGAGTACAAATGGATTTTCGCCAAATTTAATATGGAGGCCTTTGACATATTTCGGTGGATTGAATTGATTCATATTCTTTTCCCGCTTTTAATATTTGACCGCATTATTTCTAATTAATGAGAAAAATAGCACACTATAAAGTCAAAATAAAAGCAGAATTTTCAAAATTTAATCATATATTAGAGCGACTTAAATTTAAGTTTGTGATTGTTAACTTTGATTAATAAACCAAACTAAATCACTCGACTTTAGTCGAGTTCAGGTAGGCGTTTATCCTTTCCATTCATGAAATGGTGGGTGGCCAATTCGAACATAGCGAGGTCTTCATCGCTATTTCCATAGGCATAAACATGCTCATAGTCTTGAAGGTTAAATTGCTCCAAAACGCGATTTTTCTTTTGCTCACCACTACAGTCTAAGGTTTCATATAAACCAGTCAGTTTTTGGTTATTGGTTGCAGTTTCAGTACAGATCAGTTTGACCCCGAGCTTTTCCGCCACAGGTTTAAGATATAAATCGACGGATGCAGAAACCAATACGACTTCATGACCGCGTTTTTGGTGTTGCTGTAATTGTTCATACAGTGAAGGATTGAGTTCTGACATCAAATGTTCAGCATATTGTGCTGCTTGATTTAAAACCTGCTCATGATTGGCTTGGCTAAACATTGCAGCATAAAGGCGAGGACGCATTGCATGTGCAGGATATAGCTTGAGATAATAGCCTTGAATCCAAGGGAGAATTTTAATCCCTTGGCGCACGATATGCCGTTTAGGCAGGGAATAGAAGATGAACCCTGTAAAACTGTCTTTGTTACACAGGGTTCCGTCAAAATCAAATAAGGCTAGAGTTTTAGATTTTTGATGCGGCGCATGCATGTTTGATAACGTCCATCGACTCGTGTGGCAAACCAATTGGTATTGTAATCACGGCTTAATTTCGGCCCCGAAATTACGACTTCAGGCATCATGGCATAAAACGGTTCTTTACCAGTCTTTTCTTGGTACAACTTTTTGACCGCTTTATACGTCAAAGTATCTTCAAAGTCCTGATCTTTTTCTTTTTTAAGATCTGAACGAATTTGACGTGGCGTCGCGATCACATTGTTTTCTGCAAAAACGGCAATCAGCGCGGTTTCAGACTGGCTTTTTGCTGAACGTGGAGAACCATCTTTATTATAAAGCAAGAGGTCACCATCTAAGCCGAGCTCAGCAGGGGTTAAGTCATTTAACATGCTTTGGAATGCCGCATTACGACTCGAATAACGACCCGAGTTATAATCTGCAAAACGATAAATTGGTTTGTCATATTCAGCTGGATACATCATTAAACGGTGGATGCCATAATACAAACCGCCATATTGGCTATACATGTCTGTACGCAGTGCAGCAATATTTCCACCTTGGCGTTTGTGGTCTTTGGCATAGCCTATATGGACTTGCATCGAACCCAAAGTGGTAATTGGGTTGAGCTTTTCACCAATATCTTGTCCAACCAGTTTCGCTGCGCCTGTTAATGCACTCACGTGATAATGTTTAGACATATAGTCAAAAATTTCACGATATAGTTCGTCTAGTTCACGTTCAGTTTGAACACGGCGCATTTGGCTCAAATAGTTATCTTCTGGACTTGGCTGATTTTTTAACACATCTTGGAAATAGCCAGCGACTGTACCACCGATGCCATCACCCAATTTATCTTTAAACTTTTCTTCAAGACGATCTTGAACTTCTTTAACGGCTTTTTCACCGAGTCCCGGCACATGTGGGTCAGCAACAAAATTGGACTCTTGATCGACCACAGCAACAATCGTACAGACATTTTCTTTCGTGGTCGGAATACCGAGCTGATCACTAATGTCATAGATATCATTGGCCCATGAAAGACGTTCATTCACGCGAGGTGGAATGGCTTTTTTAATCTGTTCTGCTTCCATAGTGGGTTCATCTTTGCTCCACCATGAACCATTACCACAGGCAGCCAAGCCAATGGATAAAGCCAGTACAGAAAGGGATTTAAAGCATAATGTGGTCGAAAAAGTTTTGTTCATATTTTCCAATAAACTCAGCCATATGGGGGCGACAAAGCAGGAGCAGTATACTATGCAAAATACATAAGTAATGAATAAATATGTATATGCCTCATAGGGGACTGTCAATCTATTTATGGAGATCTACGCGTGTAAAAACAAGCAGTTCTGTCAGGATGATTGGAAAAAGAATGCTTTTTGAGCTAAATAGATGAATATTCCAATATCATTTTCAACAGATTATAAAAATGAAGGTATATACTAGCTGAAATCCATAATTTTTTAAGGGAATTATTATGCCAGCTAAATTTTTCAGTCGTTTCTTGGGTTTGATTGCGTTAGTTATGGTATTGGGGGCAATCATTATTAACTTTGTTGTGGCTAAACCGATGGTGGAATATTGGATCTTACTCTTATTACCTTGTTTTGCTGTTCCAATTTTAACCTCAGTGATGATCACGAAGGATGAAAATCTTTAACATCATCGTTCAGTAAATCTATTTTTCAATCCAATAGATGATGAATACACAGTCTTTGCAAAAAGCTCACATCGGGTGGGCTTTTTTGTCGATATGTCTAAAGTCTTTTATACTGAGCAAATGAGAAAGTTAAAACGCCAGCACAAATTAACGGTATCAACCGTGGTTTGGTCAACTGAACAAGATGCCGTGTTGATCGAACATGCAGATTTAGCTATGTCTGAATTAATCCAGCGCTTGGGATTTAGTGAAGAAGACATTTTACAAAGAAAAGAAGTATTAGGTTTAAACCGGCGGGCACGTCAAATTCAACGTTTATATTTTAAATAATTGAAGTCAAATTCATTGAAAACTGCGAAAGACTTAAAATGTCTGTGAATTTAAAAACCCACAATCTGTGGGCTTTTAAATTTTTGCTCAATTATTTTGCAACAGCTTCAGAAGCAGGAGCCGCTTCAGTTGCGTCTTGAGCAACTTCAGTTGTTTGAGCTTCAGATGCAGCAGCTTCAACTTTTTGTTCTTCAGCAGCAAATGTAGTTGCAGCAGCAGCAGAGATAAGTGTAGCGAAAAGTAATTTGTTTAAAGTTTTCATGATTCAATCTTCAGTCTATTTTTTTGGAAAAAACAACTTAATGTATTAATCATGATAAAAGTGTAATTAAAATGGGTTGTTATGTGTCTAGCTTGTGAACACTTACGAAAAACTTATCAAAATAAATCAATAGTTTGAAATTTATCACAAAATAATATGTGTCTTTAAATTGTCGTTTATTATTTGAAAGGCTTTAAAAAGAAAAACCCGAATAAATCGGGAAGTGTATTTTACGTTGTTATTACAGCGAAACTTACACACTTTCGCTTAATAACAATTTAGCGCTCAATTATGACGCCATGATGAAAAGGAGGTTATTCAGCAGGGCATTCAATTTTGAGTTTTTCTTTGTAATAGTCCTGTGCAATCTTCAAATCATTCAACATTTTATCTTGAGTATAGTCTTGGGCTGCGAGTTTGAGCATGGCAGGCATATAGTTGGTTTTATATTCATGAGGGTAGTCATGACATAAGACTTGTGTTTTTTCCTTGATAGATGTGCTTGGGGCATCTAAAACATCAAGGTATTGACTGATTTGCGCATCTGACTGCTCAAATTGTTGAGTCGCTTGTTCCGTTGTTAAATCAGCGTTTTGGCTTTCAGCTGCAGCCACCTCGTCATTGGGTTGTTGGCAGGCAGTAAGAATGGTAGCGAAAAATATAAAAGAGAGAATTTTCAATTTTTTCATAAAGTTCAACTCACTGATGTGAATTTATAGATTTAAGTTTTCAATGATTTTAGCAGTATCCCTCTATAGTAACACCTGTACAGGCAGATCTGCTGAAAGTCTGATGTTGAATCGATAGTGTGTTAACTACATGGCTGATGCATAAGTTTCAACGACTCTTAAGCAAAAGCGTAGAAATTTTTGTTTGGAATTACTAAACTATCGCATTGCAAATTTGCCGTCCAATTCCGAAGCTTCAAATTCCTCAATTCAATCGTTGAGCAATGTTGATATTCATTGTCATCATTCAATTGCATAATCATTGCCATGAAACGTTTTTACGCTCAACAGATTTTGCGAACATACATTTGAATTTAGCATTGTAAAAGTGGCTTGGAAGATTTCGAATGTGGTTCGGGCATCATTTGCTAAATATAGCTAGAGGTTAAAACATTGAGTCAACATCCTGTCATTCAAGAATTATTCGATCGTCCCATCGAGAGAAAACTGTGGGTGGCACCTATGGCAGGTGGGTTAGATTACGTTACTATTTACAATAACATCCAATTTAATGAGTATAAATAGTGCATTATCTAACCAAAATTATTAACGGACTAACAATTTGCTTCCTAGCATCAGTGAATTGCTATGCTAAAGATGAACCATCAAATGCTCATAATGTAATTGAATTTAAATGGTACGAAGCCAAAAATTATTACAACAGAATAATGAGAGAGTCTAGAGAAGCCAAAAGGAATGATAGTGATTGTGAGAAAAAACTGGATAGCTGTGATAAAGATATGAAAAGCTATCTTTATTACCCGAAAGCATTAGCTGACGCAAAAGCTCGCTTAGAAGCAGCTGAAAGTAAACTATATGAGAAAATATCATTAGAATTTAATGCAGAGAATGCTGGGGTTCAGAAAGATTAATACTTTTATAAGAAGCGGCGTAATCAGAAAAGTCTTGTCGCGTTAAATAATAGATATTCTTTTCAGAAATATCTAAACTAGCGATATGCTGTAGTGCTCCTGTTTTTGTCCTAGCAAAACTGTCCGCCTCATCCAAATACTGAAATATGAATTCTCTGAGTGTTTTTGCTTAAGTTGCACCTCAGGGTTCAACATTTTTTCAGGGTGCAATTCAATTTCTGCCTCTGCGCGTTTAATCCACTCATCAGCCAAAGACTTTTAGCTAAATGTTTTGGATTGCTTGAATTCTGGGTAGCCTTGAAGTTGTACGCGGACTTGAGCTCTATACCGAGTTGTACCGTCTTTTGTTTGTCGCTTAGTGACTGTACCTATAAATTTGCAACATTGAAATTTCGTGGTGCAAATAGGTTGCAACTAAAGAGCATTAAAAGTCAATACGAAGCGACTAAACGAAGTTAAACGAGGTTAAAAGATTTTGAGTAAAAACAATGTCATTCAAGAATTATTCGATCGTCCCATCGAGAGAAAACTGTGGGTGGCACCTATGGCAGGGGTTACAGATCGCCCATTTCGTACACTTTGCAAATACTTTGGCGCAGGTCATGCTGTTAGTGAAATGATGACGGCAGATAAGACCTTACGCATGAGTAAAAAGAGTCTTTATCGTGCGAATTTTGATGGTGAAATAGCACCTATCTCAGCTCAAATTGCAGGATCAGATCCAGCTGAACTGGCTGAAGCCGCTCGCTATCAAGTGGCAAATGGTGCACAAATTGTCGACATTAATATGGGATGTCCGGCGAAGAAAGTTTGTAATAAGTTGGCAGGTTCTGCGCTGCTCAAAGATGAAGATTTGGTGGCCCGCATTTTAGATGCTGTGGTCGAAGCAGTTGATGTGCCTGTGACCTTAAAAACCCGTTTGGGCTATCTCAATGGTCATGAAAACATTATGCGCGTTGCGAAGCGTGCCGAAGAAGCTGGGATTGCTGCGTTGGCGCTTCATGGTCGTACACGTGAAGATATGTATCTGAATACGGCGCGTTATAGCTTAATTAAAGATGTGAAATCGTTGATCAATATTCCTGTGATTGCCAATGGTGATATTGATACACCTGAAAAAGCCAAATATGTACTGGATTATACTGGTGCTGATGCAGTCATGATTGGTCGTGCAGCTCAAGGTCGCCCATGGATATTCCGTGAAATAGGACATTACCTGACGACAGGTGAGCATATGGCGGCGCCAAGTATTATGGAAGTCCGTGACGTATTGCTTGGACACTTGTCTGAATTATATGGTTTTTATGGCGAATATTCAGGTTGTCGAATTTCACGCAAACATATTGCTTGGTACACCAAGGGTCTACGCTCTAGTAATGAATTCCGCCAAAATATGTATAAAGTTGAATCTACAGCAGATCAATATAAAGTCGTCGAGAACTATTTTAATCACTTACTTGATCATGGTCAGATCATGAGTGATGTTCAAGTTGATCAGGTCAACTTGCTTGAAACCAAATAATTTAAAGCCAAACGAAATGGATCTGCACAATTTGATGCAAAGTAGGCTGCTTTAAGTTAGTTAGATTGATTTGAAATAGATTTAACTAACTTGATTCAAATGATCTGAAACAATTCTTGAATTGTGCATCGATGATGGCCTAAATTACATATAAAAAGCCCTCAATGTTGAGGGCTTTTTATTAGGCATTCATGTTTGAATGACCCGTTGAGCGAGGTCTTAGTTAAAGCGCATTTCTAAAACCAATTGATTGATCAAGTCGGGTGCTTCCAATTCACGTATTTGAGAGACATTAGTTCCTGCCCAAAATGCACCATATTCATGTACGCCATGCTTGCTGGCTGCTGCATGTAATTGTTTGCCTAAATCATAGCTATATGGGTAAGCCGGAACGGTTGGGCGAGTCGGCGTATCAATATCTGTGTGCCAGTTATTGATAATGCCACGTGCAGGCCGGCCTGAAATACTTGATGTAATCTGCGTGATGGGCGCATCAAATAGTGCTTTGCGATAAGCCTCATTTGCATTTGATGTTTTGCATTGCACAAAAGCAGTGCCCAGTTGAACAGCATCTGCACCCAACTCCATAATTTGATAGGCCTGATGTCCATTCATAATGCCACCAGCTGCAACAACGGGGCATTGAATATGGCGTTTCAAGAGCTGAACTAAGTCACGAGTTTTAACGCTGCTATCGAAGTTTTCATTGAAAATGCCACGGTGACCACCAGCTTCAATACCTTGAGCAATCACGATATCAATACCCGCAGCTTCGATCAGTTTAGCTTCTGCTAAGTTGGTTGCAGAAACTAGAGTCAAAATACCCGCTTGTTTCAAGGCCTGGATTTGATGTGGATGTGGAATACCAAAATGGAAGCTTACCGCTTTAGGGCGCGTTTCCAGTAAGAGGTTTAGAAAATGGTCATTATCTTTAAAGCTTGGATAAATACAGTTCAGTGCTTCTGGAGCTTCTGCATTATATTGAGCAAAGCGTGATTTAAATTGCATGATCCATTTGGCAGCAACTTGTTCATCGAGTTCTACTGTATCATGACAAAAGAAATTCACCTGAAAAGGTTGGTCAGTAAGTTCTTGAGTTTGTAAAATTTGCTGACGTGCATTCTCAACACTGCTTGCACCTAAACCCAGTGAACCAAGTCCACCTTGATTTGACACTTCTGCAGCAAGCTCAGGTGTAGAAACACCTGCCATTGGGGCAAGAAATATAGGGTGTTTGATGCCAAGTTTTTCTAATAAAGTCATGTGCATACTCCAATCACTCTAATTACTTTGCCCAAGCGAGTGAAATTAAGCAAATAATATTCGTTATTTCATATCAAAATGGTCTTATGCTTACACGAAAGTTGTACTTGAAATTAAGCGACACCTCGTGTCGTAGTAATGATGTATGACCCGACTTTTGAGGTGGATCCTTTTAAAATAATGCTGTGTTCACTTTAAATTTATAATTCTCCCATGTCTGAACGTATCCGTGAAAAACTGCAAATTTTAGCCGATGCTGCCAAATATGATGTCTCATGTTCTTCGAGTGGTAGTAAGCGCCAAAATAAAGACAAAGGTCTGGGTAATACTGGAAACGGCATTTGCCATAGCTATACCGAAGATGGTCGCTGTGTTTCGTTATTAAAAATTCTATTTTCCAATGTCTGTATTTTTGACTGCGCATATTGTGTGTCCCGTCGAAGTAACGACGTAAAGCGCGCAGCATTTACGGTACAGGAAGTGGTCGATTTGACCATGAATTTTTATCGTCGGAACTATATTGAGGGGCTATTTTTAAGTTCGGGAATTTTTAAATCAGCAGATTACACCATGGAGCGCATGTTGCAAGTGGTGAAAAAGCTGCGTTTAGAAGAAAATTTCAATGGTTATATTCATCTGAAGACCATTCCGGGGGCATCTCAGGAAATCATTACCGAAGCAGGTTTATATGTCGACCGTATGAGTATTAATTTGGAAATGCCGACAGAAGATGGTTTAAAAAAATTTGCACCTGAAAAAAGTCATGTTGAAGTCCAAAAAGACTTAGGTATCGTGCGAGATCGTTTGATTCAATTCAAAGATGAACGAAAAATAATACGCACAGTTCCTAAATTTGTACCCGCAGGACAAACGACGCAAATGGTGGTGGGCGCACATCAAGAGTCTGACCGTGATGTCATACTGATGGCAGACCGTCATTACAAAGAGTTTAAGCTCAAGCGTGTGTATTACTCGGGCTATATTCCAATTAATGAAGAGGAGCGTGCGCTGCCAGCTGTGGGGTCTGCGCCACCTTTATTACGAGAAAATCGGCTGTATCAAAGTGACTGGTTAATGCGTTTTTATGGGTTTGAAGCGACGGAATTGGTCGATGAAGAGCATCCAAATTTAGAATTGGATATTGACCCTAAATTAGCGTGGGCACTGCGTCATCCCGAGCAATTTCCCGTGGATATCAATCGTGCTGAATATCAAATGATCTTACGTGTGCCGGGCATCGGTGTGCGTTCTGCTAAAAAAATTGTTCAAGCACGACGTTTTGGTAAAATTCATATCGACCAATTAAAACGTATGGGTATTTCCTACAACAGAGCACAACATTTTATACGCTGTGAAGATTCACCTAAATTTATTCGTGAACAACAGCCTCATCAAATAAGACAGCAGATTTTGCAAAGTGGCCAGTCGAAATATACGCAGCAAATTTCTCCACAATTGAACTTCGGTTTTTAGGATACAGTCGTGAGTATTTATGTCTTTGATGGCACGATGACAGGATTGTTAAGTTGTGTTTTTCGGGCCTTTCAATTTAAGCAATTTGACATTCAGATTTGTACAGATGGGCAAGTGCAGGCAGGTCTTTTCGCCGAAGTCATTGATGTGGCTAGTCACGATGAACAAGCACAGCGGGTATGGCAAGGATTAAAGCTTAAAGCATCTGAAAGTGCTTTGAAGCAGTTTTATTATGCGTTTTTATCCGAGCAGCAGCAGGCTTTTCAACATTGTTTTAATTTTGCGATTTATGTGTTCCAGCAACAGCGTGATGTGTCTAAAAACTATGGTCATGCTGATGTATTAGGGATGAGCCAATGGGCGAAGCAAGTGGGGCGTGAAAAGCACCGAATGGAAGCTTTTGTGCGCTTTAAAAAATGTCAGGATGGCTTGTTTATCAGTTTAGTCTCACCTGACTTTAATGTATTGCCTTTGATCGAACGGCATTTCAAATCACGCTATCAAGATCAACGTTGGCTGATTTACGATGAAAAACGCAATTATGGCATTTATTATGATTTAAAACTGGTGCATCAAGTGGATATGGATGCCACAACCATAGATAGGCAAATACAATCAGGCCATAGTCAATCCTTTAATATCGAACTGGATGATGATGAGGTTTTGTATGATCAGCTTTGGAAAGATTATTTTAGAAGTGTCAATATTGAAGCCCGACGTAATATGAAATTACATGTGCAGTATGTGCCACGTCGTTATTGGCGTTATATGAATGAGAAAGCGATTTAATTTCAAATCATTTGAAGAATTTCGGGCATAATGATTGCGCTTTTGATTGTTTAAGTGAGACTTTGATGAAATTATTTCTTGTTACGACCATTTTGACGACAATGGCATTAACGGCGTGTTCTGCAAATGAACAAGAAAAGAAAACATTCGATCCAAAAAGTTATCAAGTTGCTGATACTGCTGGATTACAACGACGCTTTGAACAATTAAATCAAACTCTAGCTATAGATTTTAGCCAACTGAAAAAAGTAGAAAGTTTGGCTTTTTCAGACCAATCCGCTTTAGATGTTCATAACTTAAAAACTTTAAATCAGCATTTTGTTGCCAACACCGCTTTAAAAAGCTCAAAAATTGCCTATTGCGAAGTAATGAATCATTATTTTTCTGAAATGTATCATCTCGGACATGTGAACTTAGCCTTGGTGAAAGACGTTAAACTGCCAAATGCCGCAAACGAAGATTTGAGTCAGGTATTTGCGAATGCAGACCAATTTTATGATTTTATTATCAACCGCTATACCACATACAAACAGGCACAAGAAACCATGCAATATGGTTGTAATCTAAAAGCAGCTCTGACAGATTAAAAAAAGCCCCTCATTTGAGGGGCTTTTTATTTACTGAAATTAGCAGCCTGTTAGTTTTTCCGGTTGTGGACGTTCACCAGGGAAGAAGATTGGACGTAGTTTGACGCCAATACCGTTCCCAATGAAGGCAAATACTAACCATAACCAACCGTGTAAACTACCTGAAGCGATACCGCTGAAATATGCACCAATGTTACAGCCGTATGCTAAACGTGCGCCATAACCCAACATCAAACCACCGATCACAGCTGCTAGCAGTGAACGTTTTGGGATATTAAAGTTCGGTGCAAATTTGCCTGCTAGGCTCGCTGCGAGTAAAGCTCCGAGCATGATGCCGAAATTCATCATTGACGTAATATCAAACCATAATGATTCGGTCAGTGCTTTGGCATTTGCAGGTTGCTGCCAATATGCCCAAGATGCAACATCGATCCCCATGATACTTGCTGATTTTGCTGCCCAAACGGCTAAGGCAGAGGTCATGCCCCAAGGACGGCCTGCAAGTGCGAGTGTGGCAAAGTTTAGTAAAGTCAGGATAATTCCGCCCCAAACCAATGGCCATGGACCACGTAGAAAGCGTTTCCAGCCGTGTTGGTTAGCTTGCGGCTCAACTTCAAGCTGACCATGGCGTTTCTTTTCAAAGTAAACTGTTGCTGCTGCAATGATTGCAAAAACTACAAAGTTTAATGCCAGTGCAGGAACTACACCAAAGCTTTTGACTAAAGAAATCGGCTCAAAGTGGGGAAGGTCAAACCACCATTGAATATGTGAAGTTGCAATCAGTGAACCTGTACAGAAAAAGATCAACATTACAATCATACGTGCGCTACCAGCGCCCACAGTGTACAGTGTACCTGATGCACAGCCTCCGCCGACTTGCATACCAATACCAAAAATAAAGGCACCGATCATCACGGACATTGAAACAGGATTAACGTTACCTTTGACTGGGTTGCCAAATAATTCACCCGCACCTAAAGCAGGGAAGAAGAGCAGTATAGCCAAAGCCAACATGATCATTTGTGCACGCAAGCCACGACCACGACGCTCTTTAATAAAGACACGCCAACTTGAGGTAAAACCAAAAGATGCGTGATAAAGGGTCATACCCAAAGCACCGCCAATTAAAAATAGCAATGCTTGGTTAACGCCTACAACCAGATAAGCACCAAGGGTGCCTAAAATTAATAAAACAAAAGCCACCCAAATCGATACATTGGATCGATTGGCTGGCGTAGCAATAAAAGACATGGGAAAAAAAAGCTTAAAAAATGTATCTCTATTTTACGGTTTTTATATATTGTAAAAATTAATATTGTTTGGAATTCACACAATCATTGCTGTGAATAATTGATTTTCAATATTTGTAAAACTGATAAAAGAAACATTAAACTGGATTTACATTAAATAAAGAACCAATCCAACTTGAAAATAGCATGGCTGCAATGCCCCAGAGTGCAACACGTAGACTGCCTTTCAACATAGAAGTACCTGCTGCATAACTGGCCAAGGCACCGAGGAGTGCTAGGGAAATTACGCCAACGGCCATAACAGTTTTTTCAATATGCATGTCAGCACTGATCAAGATCGCAACCATCGGAAATAGCGCACCAATTGAAAATGCTAAAGCCGATGAGAGTGCTGCTTGAATGGGTTTTGCTGCGGTATTGTCATGGATTCCAATTTCATCTCGTGCATGGGCCTCTAGTGCATCATGGGCAGTTAATTGGACTGCAACTTCATGTGCTAGGTTCGGCTCTAACCCACGATTTACATAAATTTGAGTCAGCTCTTTAAGCTCCATATCTGGGTTACGTTGTAATTCTTTATGCTCCATGTGAAGATCTGCTTTTTCGACGTCTTCTTGAGATTTCACAGAGATATATTCGCCCGCAGCCATAGAGGTTGCACCAGAGATGAGTCCTGCAATGCATGTAATGAGTAAGGTATGGCTAGAAGCACCACTTGCAGCCATGCCCATAATTAAACTGGTGACGGAAATAATGCCATCATTTGCACCGAGTACAGATGCACGTAGCCAACCTGTACGTTCCATAAAATGTTTTTCGGCATGATGTGAGTAAGACATTCTTTTCTCTAAATTTGTTATTTATATGACCTCATAAGATTGACCTGACATCAGTTAAATTTCAAGTTAAAAATAGATTGAAACAGTAAGTTGAATAAAATACAGATATAAAAAAAGCACCCGAAGGTGCTTTTTTTTAAGAATGCTTATTGTTGAGCTTTTTCTTTCACGTTTGCTGCACCTTGCTCAACAGCACCTGCAGTTGCAGCAGTCGCGTCTTTAGCTGCTTCTTTTGCATTGTGTGCAGCAGCTTCAGCATTTTCTGCAGCATTGTCAGCTGCTGTCGCAGTTGCAGTTGCAGCATTATCTACAGCAGTAGCTGTCGCAGTTGCCGCTTCTGAAGTTGCATCAGCAATGTCATGGCCTGCTTGGTCAGCAGCGTTTTCTAGGTGTTCACCAGTTGTTGCACCTGTTTCTGGCGCTTTGTCTTTATTACAGCCAACAAGTGCAACAGTTGCAGCCAAACCTAAAGCAACAAGTAATTTATTCATTTTGATCTTTCCTTTTGTTGTTATGCCCGTAGCATGGGCTGAATTTATATTAGCTGAAAAAATATTCAAAAATCGATCAAAAATTGTTGATTTAGTGTAATTTTATCCAGCATATTTTGTAGTTTGAAAGGCTTTATATCTACTTATGGCGTTAAGGGTTTTGACTAAATAATTCTTCAATTGAAGTCACAAGTAGATAGATAAATTCACTGTCTTCATGGCGCCATAAATATATTTCTTCCCCCAATTGTGTATCGTCAACCGTGCGCATCAATAAATAATTACCATCGCCGTTATGTGCAATGGCAACGCTGTTTTCAGGGAAGTCTTCGATTTCACTTATGGATTGATGTTCTGCGGCTAGATGATTCGTTGTACGTTTTATTCTTTTCACATCGCTGGTGTCCTGGAAGGGGAAGAGCCACCATGCTTCGATATCATCACCATCTTCAAATTCATCCGCACTAGAAAAGCTAATGCCGAATTCGCCACCATTTTCAATTTGCATTTTGGCTTTATATTTTTCTGGAAACTTAAATCCTAATTGTTCTTCAGTTGCCGTAATAAATTTTAAGTCTAATGGAAAGGGCATGATATTGTTCTTAAATTATTTTGATATTTTATGAATAAGCTAGGCGTAAATTTTAGTCAATATTTTTTACACTAGTTATTTTTATCCTAGATGTTTTAGTTATGGACATAAGGGCCATAAAAAAGCCTGCAATCAATGCAGGCTTTTTTGAGAAATTAATCCATTAAGATTAAAGACCAGCAGATGCTTTAAGCGCTTCCACTTTGTCAGTTTTTTCCCATGTGAATGCGGTATCAGAACCTTCACGACCAAAGTGACCATACGCAGCAGTTTGTTGGTACATCGGTTGGATCAAGTTCAACATACGAGTAATACCGTATGGACGTAAGTCAAAGTGTTCACGTACAAGTGCAATAATCAAATCTTCAGATACTTTTGCAGTATTGAATGTGTTGATCGAGATAGATGTTGGTTCTGCAACACCAATCGCGTACGACACTTGAATTTCACATTTGTCAGCCAAACCAGCAGCCACAATGTTTTTAGCAACATAACGACCTGCATAAGCAGCAGAACGGTCAACTTTTGATGGATCTTTACCAGAGAACGCGCCACCACCGTGACGAGCCATACCACCGTAAGTATCTACAATGATTTTTCGGCCTGTTAAACCACAGTCACCTACAGGGCCGCCAATCACGAACATACCTGTTGGGTTGATATGGAATTTAGTGTCTGCATGGAACATTTCAGCAGGAATCACTTTTTTCACAATTTCTTCAATTACCGCTTCTTTCAATTGAGCTTGAGTAATTTTTGGATCGTGCTGAGTTGAAAGTACAACTGCGTCTAAGCGAACTGGCATGCCATTTTCATAAGCAAATGTTACTTGGCTTTTTGCATCAGGACGTAACCAAGCAAGTTTGCCTTGTTTACGTAGTTCAGCTTGTTTTTCCATTAAGCGATGCGCATATGAAATCGGTGCTGGCATAAGCACATCAGTTTCACGGCTTGCATAACCAAACATTAAACCTTGGTCGCCCGCACCTTGATCTTCTGGTTTTTGACGGTCTACACCTTGAGCAATTTCAGGTGATTGTTTACCGATCATGTTGATCACGGCACAAGTTGAACCATCAAAGCCAAGATCTGAATGATGGTATCCGATACCATTTACGGTATTACGAACAATCGCTTCAAAGTCAACATTTGCAGTTGTTGTGATTTCACCGGCAAGTACAACCGCACCCGTTTTTACAAGCGTTTCACAAGCAACCCGTGCATATGGGTCTTCTTTTAAGATTGCATCCAAAATAGCATCACTGATTTGGTCAGCCATTTTATCCGGATGGCCTTCGCTTACAGATTCCGAGGTAAATACAGCGTACTCGCGCATAAGTCCTATCACAGTTAAATTTAAAGACGCAATATGTTACATCGAGAAAGCGTTTAGGACTAGCTCAACATGACCAAATTGGATGAAATTAATTCATTTCAATGACTTTTTAATTGATATAGGCATCTAAAAAATTGATATGAGCTATGGATTTCTCAATTTAATTTTTTATGATGAGATAAAACTGAGATATTTTGTTTTGGCACAAGCAACAATGGGATTAGGCGTTAAAATGCCTAAAGTGGCATTTTAAGTGAATCAATTATAAGAAAAAATCAAATCAATATCCTGAGATTTATCAATAATGAATGTCATGAACTGCCAGAATATGACTGTAAACGACAATTATTCGTTTAATTTGAAAAATAAAACACAATAAGTGCGGGCTTTTGAGACTTGGTACGCAAATTGCCTATTTGTCATTACGTTGAATGGGGAAACGTAATGAAACAGTCTGGTTTTACACTCATTGAAATTATGATCGTGGTGGCAATCATCGGTATTTTGGCTGCAATTGCTACTGTATCTTACAATGGCTATGTCGCTCGGGCGCAAGTGGCTGAAGTATTAACAATGATTTCACCCTATAAATTAAAACTGATTGAAAATTATTCAGTGGAGCAAAGCTGTGTAGATTTGAATACAGCGTTGAATGAAAGTATCAGTACCAAGTATATTGCGAGTAGTGAAATTACTGATGTGGCAGGAACGTGTTCAGTGGTTTTTACCTTTAAATCAACAGATGTCAATTTTGCTCTTCGCTCAAAGCAGATCTATTTTAGTATTCCAGATGGTTTAAATGGTGCTTGGAATTGTCAATCTGATGATATTTCGCAGCGAAATTTACCTGCTACATGTCGTGGTATATAAATATTGAATGTGAAACCGTGAGTATATTGGATAAGTGCTGATTTCAAAGGGATGAGTTTGCTGTTTGAGTTACCCAAACCGTAGAGGGTGTATTTTATATGAAATCAAATTTCAAATGGTCATTTATCTGGATCGGCTTTGGCTGCTATTTATATTCACGATTTCCATTCGATGTAGCGGACTTTTATCAGTTATGAAGCGGTTGCTTTCTCTGCCAAACTCTAAATATGCATTGCGCTGTCATTGATTCGCCATATAAAAGCGTCACTGTATACAAAATAAACGACATGCATAGGCTTGAAATTGAGCAATAAGCGCCCAAAATACAGGTGGTGCAGGAATAATTAGCGAAAATTTGCCCCTGAGGCTTTACCCATTCCGCTTTTTTTAAGACAATATGCGCATCTTTGAATTCTTATTCATTTTACTCTTTTAAACCATTTGTTTGGACTCTGACCTATGACAACCCCGCTTAACGAACGTCGTATTGCAAACGCAATTCGTGTATTGGCAATGGATGCTGTGCAAAAAGCAAATTCAGGACATCCAGGTGCTCCAATGGGGATGGCAGATATTGCTGATGTGGTATGGCGTGAATTCCTCAACCACAACCCTGCAAACCCACAATGGGCAAACCGTGACCGTTTCGTATTGTCAAACGGCCATGGCTCTATGTTGCAATATGCGTTATTGCACTTAACAGGTTATGACCTGTCTATTGAAGATTTAAAATCTTTCCGTCAATTGCATTCTAAAACTCCAGGTCACCCAGAATTGGGCTATGCACCGGGTATTGAAACAACGACTGGTCCATTGGGTCAAGGTATTGCAAACGCTGTAGGTTTTGCACTTGCTGAAAAAACTTTAGCGGCTCAATTCAACAAAGAAGACATTAAAGTTGTAGATCACAATACTTACTGTTTCTTAGGTGATGGCTGTTTAATGGAAGGTGTTTCTCACGAAGCATGTTCATTGGCTGGTACTTTGGGTCTAGGTAAATTAGTTGTTTACTACGATGACAACGGCATCTCAATTGACGGTGAAGTAGAAGGCTGGTTCTCTGATGATACAGAACAGCGTTTCTTGGCATACGGCTGGCAAGTACTGAAAGTCGACGGCCATGATGCAGATGCAATCCGTGCGGCAACTGTTGAAGCAAAAGCTGAAACTGCGAAACCAACCTTAATTATCT
Organism: Acinetobacter sp. YH01024; assembly: GCF_013420195.1. Classification (NCBI taxonomy): domain Bacteria; kingdom Pseudomonadati; phylum Pseudomonadota; class Gammaproteobacteria; order Moraxellales; family Moraxellaceae; genus Acinetobacter; species Acinetobacter sp. YH01024. The sequence continues at coordinate 150,572 of NZ_VOYQ01000002.1, read as the reverse complement.
GTAAAACCATTATTGGTTTAGGTTCACCAAACAAACAAGGTAAAGAAGATTGCCACGGTGCGCCGCTTGGTAATGATGAAATCGCTTTAACTCGTGAAGCTTTGGGCTGGGCAGAAGGTCCATTTGAAATTCCTGCTGATGTTTATGCAGCTTGGGATGCAAAAGCCAAAGGTACTGCTTCTGAATCTGCTTGGAACGACACATTTGCTGCTTATGCTGCTAAATATCCAGCAGAAGCAGCTGAACTAAAACGTCGTCTTTCTGGTGATCTTCCTGCTGACTTCGCAGCAAAAGCGGATGCTTATATTGCTGAAGTAAATGCTAAAGCTGAAACAATCGCTACTCGTAAAGCTAGCCAAAATGCCATTCAAGCATTTGCGCCGCAGCTTCCAGAAATTCTAGGCGGTTCTGCTGACCTTGCAGGCTCTAACCTGACTTTATGGAAAGGCGCAGAAGGTGTTGAATCTAACCCAGCGGGTAACTACGTTCATTACGGTGTACGTGAATTCGGTATGACTGCGATTGCTAACGGTGTTGCACTTCATGGCGGTTTCGTTCCTTATGTAGCAACATTCCTGATGTTTATGGAATATGCGCGTAATGCAGTACGTATGTCTGCATTGATGAAACAGCGTGTGATTCATGTGTATACCCATGACTCAATTGGTCTAGGTGAAGATGGTCCTACACACCAACCTGTAGAGCAAATTGCATCTTTACGTGGTACACCAAATCTGAACACTTGGCGTCCATGTGACACTGTAGAAGCGTCTATTTCTTGGAAATCTGCGCTGCTTCGTTCAGAAGGCCCTACAGCATTAATCTTCTCTCGTCAAAACTTGCCATTCCAAACTCGTACAGCAGATCAAATTGCTGACGTTGCGAAAGGCGGTTATGTACTTGCAAAAGAAAAAGGCGAATTGAAAGCAATCATCATTGCGACTGGTTCAGAAGTTTCATTGGCAATGGATGCTTACGCACAGCTTGACGGTGTACGTGTCGTTTCTATGCCATGTGCTGAAGAATTCGTAAAACAAGACGCTGCTTACCGTGAAGCGGTTCTTCCTGCTGCGATCCGTGCGCGTGTTGCTGTTGAAGCTGCGCATGTGGACTACTGGTGGAAATTTGTTGGTCTTGATGGTCGTGTAATCGGTATGACGACTTACGGTGAATCTGCTCCAGCAAAAGACTTGTATCAACACTTTGGTATTACTGCTGATGCTGTTGTTGCTGCTGTGAAAGAAATTACCGCTTAATTTATAAAGATTAACCGTAAAAAAGACGCCCCAGAGAAGGGGCGTTTTTTATTGCAGAGATTAAATATATTTTTTAATTGTGAAATAACGATTTGTAACGAATGAATTAAAGCATTGGTTTAAAATTAATTCATTCATGCAGTATTCAGCCACGGGTGCAATGTTGCCCCAAGTGAGGAAACGATGAGCCTTTACGATCAGATAAATGATGAAATTGTACTGATGGATGCTGGTGAACAGAAATGGATTGGCACAGACTTAGAGCTTGAAGCAATGGTTGCAGTAGAATTGATGCTGCAAGATTTGCAAGAAGACAAAGTGATTAAGATTCGCCGTAAGAACCATGAAAAGCATACAGGCTTGAAGCAGGTTGACCGCATTTTGGTTGAGAAGCTATAAGCTAAATGGTTAAAAAGTCCGATTGTTCGGGCTTTTTATTTGCCTATCGTATTTATAAAACGGATAAGAAAAAGTCCATCCAATACTTATCAAGACTAAAAAAGAGCGCATTAAATACAGTGTTTTCAACACATGAAGCTTTATTTCAGTTATAAAAATCCAGTGATCATTTAAAAAAGACATTGAACGTGCAAATACAAATTAAAAATTTAACTGAAATTTCAAAAAGCCAATGGCAGCCGCTCTGGGAGCTGTATTTAGAATTTTATAAAAGTCAGGTGGCGGATGCAGTGACCGAGCGAACATGGCAAAGGTTACATGCTGCTGAGTGCGAACATATGTATGGCTTTGCAGCCGTAATTGAACATCAAGTGGTTGGGATCGTGCATGTCATAGAACATGAGAGCTGCTGGACATTGCAGCCTTATGCCTATTTGCAAGATTTATATACGCTTGAAGAATATCGCGGGCAGGGTATTGGCAAGGCGCTGATCGCGAAAGTGAAAGAATATTGTGATCAGCGGCAGTGTGACCGTGTGTATTGGCTGACGCATCAGGACAATGAAACTGCGCAAAAGCTGTATGATCAAATCGCGAGAAAAACCGGATTTATCCAATACCGCTGTCATTAACTCAATGTAAAAGGCCATTCCAAATCAACTCCAAATCAACAGCAGCTTTTGCGCATCTCAGTATTAAGCTGAAACTTTAAAGTTTTTAGCTGAGTCAGCATCTTGCTGAATGATCCATTCTCCACCTACGCGGAATGATGATGCTGAGGCGTAGGTATCTTCCATAAATTGGAAAAAGCTGATTAAACCGTTTTGAACTTTGGCTTTAATTGAAAAAGGCGAGGTGAAAGTATTTTTTGCATAGACTGAGGTGTAGGTGAATTGACCAAATACAGCTACGGTTTCATTTTCAGCGATCATATCCGTGATTTGAAAGTCGTCGATATTCCAGTAGGTCCCAACGTTGGCAAAGGTATATATATAAATGTCTCTGCCTGTGCCAGACCCAGCCCACGGCTCAATTTGTTTAAGTTCTGGGTTGCTGAAGTTTAAGGAAACATATGCCGCGTCTTCTGCAACCAGCAGCTGAGTTGCATTTTCGACGAGTTCTTTTGAAGTATTCATAAGAAATGCCAAAACGACATCTTTGGGCGTTTTAGTCTTTAAGGCTTTTTCAATAGCCAGCGATTGTTCTGTCATTTTTGGGTACTCAGATTTTTATGATGTCTAAAAATCTTAAGTGGATTTGTTTAGAAAACCTACGACTCTGATAGGTTGATGTTTCCTAAATTTAGGATAAATAACTCATGGATCAATTAAATTATTAATTATTTGAAATATATGGGAAATTTAATAATTAAGAGTGGTTGTAGATGCTGCTACAGATTTTACAAAACTATCGTTCTAAACATGCAACAAAACGTTTTATCTTTAAAGCTGTAATACGGCTAAAAATCTATAGACTTAATGGTATTCGAAAGTGAGATAAAAACATGAACTTTAAAGCATTAACAATCGGTTTGGCGGTAGCATCAGTTACAACAATTTCTATGGCAAAACCTGTTGCCTATCAAATTGATCCTACTCATACAGCAACAGTATTTACGTGGAATCATTTTGGTTTCTCAACACCTTCTGCAAACTTTAGTGACATTCAAGGGACAATTAATGTCGATCATGCAAAACCTGCAAATTCGTCTGTGAATGTGACGATTCCATTATCAAGCTTAAATACCAATGTCAAAGCATTAGATGATCATTTAAAAACAGCAGATTTCTTTGATGCTGAAAAATATCCAAATATCACGTTTAAAAGCACAAAAGTTCAAGCGATCAGCAAAACTAAATACAAAATCACGGGTGATTTAACAGTTAAAAATGTGACTAAACCAGTGGTATTGGACGCTGTATTGAACAAGCAAGCCGTGCACCCAATGACTAAGGCGGAAACGATTGGTTTTAATGCAACGACTTCTTTTGATCGTTCAGCATTTGGTGTTGGTGCATATGTACCGAATGTAGGCGACAAAATTACGGTAAATATTACGACTGAAGCCGCTGTATCTACAGCAAAGGCAGCAGCGAAATAAGATTTAGCTCCCTCAGCTAAGTTAGGAAAGCACCCATTTGGGTGCTTTTTTATGTCTTATTTAACTGGTGTGTGATCAATCGCGATTGAGTAGTAACAGGAAGCCAAAACTGATGAAAATTCCACCGGTAATGGCGTCAATTTTTTTACTAAATTTTTGATAGTAATGGGTCATTTTAGGTGCTGAGAATAAGACCGCAACCAATGCAAACCAAATCAAACTTTCAATAAAGACTAAAGCCAGTAAAGAGCTTTGATCAAAAATACTGACCTTTGCACTGATTCCAATAGAAAATACACTACTGAAATAAACCAATGCTTTAGGATTGGCCATATTGGTCAAGAAACCTTGGAATAATAGCGTCAAAGGCGTTTTTTTCTGTACGGCTTGCTCGGTTGGTCTTGTTATTGTGCCGAGGTCTTTACTCCATGCAGATTTTAATAACTGAGAGCCTAAATATAAAAGATATAAGCCACCCAAAATCATGAGGCTTTGTTGTAACCAAGCCATTTTTTGAAATAGAAAATGTAAGCCACTTATTGCACAAATTGACCAAACTAAAATACTAAGTGATATACCTAATGCGGCAAATAATGCATGTGATCTGGATTGTCGAATAGCACTTTGGGTGACAAAAAAGAAGTCAGGGCCTGGGCTGATGAGAGCAAAAAAGTGGATGAGCGCAATGCTGAGTAAGGGAGTCATTATAATGGCTTATACGTTTTGAAGTGCAACCGTTATAAGCCATTTAGCATTAAATTAATAGCTGTTTTAAAGCTCAAGCTGTTGTAAAAATTGTTGCAAAATAAGGGGAGCAACACGTTCTAAATGAGGTGCTTGTTGTTGGCTTTGCATGCGCAAATTTGGGATGTTAATTTGTGCTTTATGCAGTTCACATGTATGCCCAATTAGCCATTTTTCCATGGCCTGTGTTTCTGCTTCAATATGAAACTGTAGAGCTAGAATATTGGGCCCATAGCTAAACGCTTGATTTGGATAAATTGCCGAGCTGGCGAGTAGCTGTGCATTTGCAGGTAAATCAAAGGTATCGCCATGCCAATGCAGTACCGGTACTTGATCTAATGGCGCTAAAATATTGTGAGTAATGGCTTCAAGCGCTAGGGAACTCCAACCGATTTCTTTGCTATGACCTGCATAAACTTTAGCGCCCAATGCATACGCAATAAGCTGAGCACCTAAGCAAATGCCTAAAGTCGGTAATTTACTCTCTAAACGTACTTTAAGTAAGTCTATTTCTTTTTGTAGGAATGGGTAGTCATCAGTTTCATAGACTCCGATCGGGCCACCCAAAATGATGGTAAGCCCTGTATGTTGCATAGCTTTACTCAGGTCATCGACTCCAGCTTCGAAGTATCTCACCCGATAACCCAGTTGGTAAAATACATCTTCCAATGAACCCAAATCTTCAAATGCAAGGTGTTGAATGACGTAGATGGTTTCGTTTAATGCAGTACTCATAGGGATTTTTCAGGATTAAGATTTCAAAATAGAATGTAGCTTGAATTGCCGGAGATTAAAAAGGAAAACTGTAAATTTTTCACAATTTCGAAAAGAAATAAATATAGAAGTTGGTTGAAGCGGATTGTTTTTTCTTTGAGTGATTATGTTCGACGATAGAACTTAGCATTTAAAACTTTGGTGCTGTGAATTAAGGGATCCCGCAAGGCTTTATTGGCAAAATTTATGAGAAAAAGTGCATGAAATTTAGATAAAGCTTTGGTTTAGTATAAAAAAAAGATGAAAAACCAATGGAAAAGCGTTTAGAGATGCGTATGATGAAATCTTCGACAAACAACAGTTCATTTTTCTTTTAATATCATCACATAATTAGATAACTGATTTTAAAAGTAAAAAAATATAAGCCAGGGAACTTGTATGCAGTCAAAACATAATCGAGATGCCAGTCTCTTGCATGCGATACATAAAATTTTATTAAAGGAATGGGACCCGTTAGGGATTCGCCGTATTCCTGCTTTACGTGATGAGTATGATGATTATTTGCCCAATATTTTTAAATTAATTCAAGAGGATTCAAGTGAATCAGAAATTTTTGAATATTTATGGTGGGTTGAGCAAAAAGTCTTAGAGAAAAAAGGGAGGAAGGAACATACCCTAAAAATTGCGAAAATGTTGAAGGCAATTGAGCGCTAGTTTGCGGTCGTGTACGCATAAAAAAACCGATTCGTTGTCCGTATCGGTTTTTTATTTTAAATCTCTTAGAAGTCTCTTAGAAACGGTTTAGAATTTCTTTTCTAAGGTAAACATAAAGCTTGGAATTGATTCATTGATACGAGATTGGTATAGCGCGCCAGAACTTTGTTCTTTTAACACTTCTTTATAATCTGAGCTGAGAATATTACGTGCATTGACCGATGCAGACCAATTTTGATCAAAGCGTTTAGTAAAACTCACATCCATGTTGACACGTTCATTGCTGGTGCGATTGTACGGTTCGTTGCTCAGTGCACGTGTATATTCAGGGGTGTAATTGAGGTTCACACTTGTTGCAATACGCCACGGTTGATAGTTATAAGATAAGCCAGCACTTGCGGTATAAGGTGCAACATCGCTTGCCAAACGATCAGAGCCGTCAGTTTCTTCAATTTTTGCACGTATAGTTGAAAGCTGAGCATTCAACATAAATGAATGACCATTCTCCGTTTGCTTCAGTGCATAACGTCCAGCAATTTCCACACCATAAGTAGTTGCACTGTCTTGGTTATATGGACGTTCGACAAAACGGCAATCGGTATTTCCTGCTTCACAACGACCACCTGTAGTATTTTCTGACAGGATCGATTTTTCGATATAGTCATTAATTTCTCGATAATATGCTGTGATATTTACGCCGCCAGCAGAGGGGTTATAACCTAGGGTTGTTTCGTAAGCATTAATAGTTTCAGGTCTTAGGTCAGGATTACCACCACGATCAGGGTTGTTTAGTGTCCCTGCATCGCTATCTGTAGAAACTGAAACCGTCGGCATCAATTGATTGCTACGTGGATTTTTAAAAGCCTGACTCAAGTTGGTTTGGAGTGACCATTGGTCATTAAAGTCAAAACGGTGTGCTAATACAGGACTTAAATGCTGATCTTGATAATCCACTAAACCTGAACGATCAATCCACTCTTGGCGTACACCTAGAGTTAAGGTTTGGCGCGGCGTATATTTCCAACTTCCTTCAACATAGGCAGCATACAATTGTTCATCCAAGGTCTCTGCAATATTGCTTTCAAGTTCATTGCTACGTAGATCAGTACCAAATTTTATTTGGCGTTTTGAGTCGAACTTGCGGACACCGTCGTAGCCTAAGCCATATTCATTAATTTGTTCATCAATATATGATTGAGAATTTCTATACTCTGTTAATTCCGTTTCATTTTGCTGCTCGATTGATAAGCGAATTTTGTCGGAATTACCTTGGTCTTTACGCTCATATCGTGTGTTGAGTCGAATGCTGTCATTTTTATCTTTTTGGACTTGGGAGCCACTTGTGCCTTCGCTTTCATTGTCGCGATAAAACATTTCAGCGACCAGTTTTTGTTGATCATCAAGTTGATATTCAACACGTGGGGTCAGCATTTGCGACGTACGATTGGTGATGCGTTTTTGAGTTTTCGTTCCTGTTGCATCTTGTGTACGGGTGAGTGTATCTGAATCATTCCACATTTGGCTCCCAGATAAACTATAGATCCAAGGGTCTGAACGACCATCCATTTGAAAGTTTAAATTGGTGCGTTCTTCTTCACGTGTATTTGACTTGGTTAGGCCATAACCAGCACGTACAGATCCACTCAAACGCGTGCCATTCAATGGTTCTTTTAAAATAATATTAATGACTGCAGATGAAGCAACCGAGCCTTGAGCAACGCTGGGTTGCTTGGTGATTTCAAGGCGTTCGATCATTTCCGGTGTAATGCTATCAACAACTGACATACCGCCGCGAGGACCACCTTGTACAGGTTCACCATTGATTAAAAACACGGGTGCGCCACCACCACGAAAGCGCATGCCGCCAGCACCTGCACCACCACGTGGACCACCGCCAGCACCGGGCAGTTGAAACCCTGCAGCACGGCGCAGCGCATCATTGATTGACTGATCGCCAAATTTCAACATTTCATCACGGCTTATAATAGTTTTTGCGACAGCACTGATATCTGGGTCTTTGGGCTTAGTGCTTGCTGTCGGAACTTCAAATGTTAAAGCTTCCATTTGCTGAACTGCTACAGATTCTTGCGGATTTTGAACAGTATCTGCGGCCCAAATTGATGTTGAGATCGTAAGTAATGCGTAACTTAAGCTGGTCAGTTTGAGTGTAGTGTGCGCGCCGTGCATTATTTGGTTGTCCAAATGTAATTTTGGCAAAGAATAACGGAAAATTATGGAGAAAAATTGAGGAAAATTGGCGAGATGAGCATTTCATCAGATTATTTTTTAACAGGTAGGTGAAAGGTCGTGTGGCAATAGGGGAAGCCTTATTCGTTGGGGGAAAATTAAGGCCTATTAACGTCGCTACAATATAATAAATAACTGAGGTGACGCAGTAGCATCAGAAGCGTACTTTGCTTCAAATAATAAAGATACGCGGTAATGTCATGCGCAATTGTTTGAGACAGGACGACTTCTAATCAAAAATGTTTTTGCGATACGTTGAATAATTTGACGGTAGTGAACGAGTTTTGTTGGTGAGGTGCATTGCACCGCAAGATGGTTTCCTTGCGAAGCTTCGCATCTCATTTTGCCGAATGAAAAACAACGTATCGTATGTGTACCTCCAGCCGAAGGCTAATCTCTTTATTCAATCCCTAAATGCGAAATTACTTTTATGTGCATAACATGAGTAAATAAATCTAAAAATAAGCCGTTGAAGAAAAATTTAGACATAAAAAAACCCTCATCTTTCGATGAGGGTTTTTCGTATTCTGGAGCGGGAAACGAGACTCGAACTCGCGACCCCAACCTTGGCAAGGTTATGCTCTACCAACTGAGCTATTCCCGCAATGGTTGTGAATTATAGAGAATTTAACGAAACTGTCAACTCTTTATGCTTCCAAGTGTTTAATTAATCAGCACGACGCCAAATGGTGCCTTGACGCGTATCTTCCAGAACCACACCTTGATCCAGTAAAGACTGGCGAATTTCATCGGCTTTGGCAAACTCTTTGGCTTTTTTCGCATCTTTACGTTGTTGAATCAAGTCTTCAATCTGTTCTTCTGACAAGCCTAATGCTTCCTGACCGATATCAGATTTCAAGAAATCATCCACATTGTGTTGCACCAAACCCAGAATATTGGTCAAGTGACGCAATGTCGAATAATACACAGCCGCTTGTTCAGCATTTTCATCTTTTACGGCACGGTTCAATTCTTTGTTGACTTCAAACAATACCGCAATTGCTTCTGCGGTGTTGAAATCATCACGCATAGCGGCATTAAAGCGCTCAACTAAAGCATCATCCAAAGTTTCTACGGTTTTTTCACCATAGACTTGCTGATAAGCTTTAAATGAATGATAGAAACGGGAAAGGGTATTTTTCGCTTCTTTTAAAGCAGTGTCAGAGAAGTTTACTGGGCTACGGTAATGTGATGACACAATAAAGAAGCGAATCACTTCAGGGTGGAATTTATCCATCACATCACGAATAGTGAAGAAGTTACCTAAAGACTTCGACATTTTTTCGCCATCGACATTAATAAAGCCGACATGCATCCAGTAATTAACATACTGTTCGCCAGTAGATGCCTCAGATTGCGCAATTTCATTTTCATGATGCGGGAAAGTTAAGTCTGAACCACCACCATGAATATCAAAATGGTTACCTAAGCAGCAGGTCGACATCGCTGAACATTCAATATGCCAGCCCGGACGGCCATTGCCCCAAGGCGAAGCCCAAGAAGGTTCATTTTCTTTGGCATGTTTCCAAAGCACGAAGTCAAAAGGATGTTTCTTTTCTACTTCTACATCAACACGTTCAGAAGCACCAGCCTGCATGTCGTCAAGTTTACGACCCGAAAGACGACCATATTTGGCAAACTTTTCAACTTCAAAATAAACATCGCCATTTGCAGATGGATATGCTGTACCTTTGTTAACCAAGTTACCAATCATATTCTGCATTTGATCGATATAGTCTGTTGCACGTGGTGCTTCATCAGGTGCTGCACAACCTAAATTGGCAGCATCTTCGTTCATGGCCTTGATAAAGCGATCGGTTAAAGCAGTAATGCTTTCGCCATTTTCATTGGCACGGGCAATGATTTTGTCGTCAATATCGGTAATGTTGCGAACGTATTTAACGTTCCAGCCCTGACTGCGCAGGAAACGGATAATGTAGTCGAATGCAACCATAACTCGAGCATGACCAATATGACAGTAGTCATACACGGTCATTCCACAGACATACATGTCGATATGTCCTTCTTTACGAGGTACGAATTCTACTTTTTTACGTTGCTCTGAGTTATATAGAACAAAAGGTTGCATAGGTCTTCAAATTGTTTCTACCAAAAGATAGCTCATCTTAACCTAAGCATTTTTATTCATAAAGTTAAAACCCAAAAAAGCAGATATTTTTTAATGCTTGATGTCTTTGCGTTGCTAAAAATAGCGTAGAAGGTTAATTGGATTCGGTCTGAATCTCATTCGAGTGCTGAATTCAATTTATCTGTCCGGAAGATAAAAATGAAGAAATGCATCTTTTCTGCATAATTCATGAATTCTTATACATTTGGAAACGTGCTATTTGCATAGATATGATAAAATTGTGAAAATTTTTTATTTTGAAAGTGAGAGCGCACCTCTCACGGCTTAAGGTATAACAACTTTGAATCCACCAAATATGCCGAATCAAGTCGATTTTCAGAAAGTCGCATTAGAAACTTTGCGTATTGAAGAGCATGCTTTACAAGTATTAGCGACGCAAATAGATGATCGTTTTAGCCAAGCCTGCGAAATCATTTTACAGTGCAAAGGGCGTTTAGTGATTACTGGTATGGGCAAATCGGGTCATATCGGTCGTAAAATGGCCGCTACATTTGCCTCGACTGGTACGCCATCTTTCTTCATGCATCCGGGTGAAGCTGGACATGGTGATTTGGGCATGTTGGTTAAAGGTGATGTGCTCATTGCAATTTCAAACTCAGGTAAGAGTGATGAAATTATGATGCTGATGCCATTGATCAAACATTTGGGCATTCCTCTAATTACCATGAGTGGCGACAATAAAGGCCCAATGCCACAAAATGCCGATGTCGCATTGACCTTGGGGAATATTCAAGAAGCATGCCCTTTGGGTCTAGCTCCGACCTCCAGTACCACTGCAACATTAGCCTTAGGTGATGCACTTGCAGTTGCATTATTGGATGCACGTGGCTTTACTTCAGATGATTTCGCACGTTCTCATCCTGCTGGAGCGTTGGGTAAACGTTTGTTATTGCATGTAAAACATCTTATGCATACAGGTGAAGACTTACCAAAAGTGTCGCCAGAGACACCAATGAATAAAGTTCTGTATGAAATTTCAAATAAACGTTTGGGTCTCACCACGATTGTCGATGAAAACGATACCTTATTGGGTATCTTTACCGACGGTGACTTACGTCGTTTGATTGATAAACAGCAAGGCTTTGATGTGAATATGAAAGTCTCAGAAGTGATGATTAAAAATCCTTTGACCATTTCACAAGAAGAACGCGCGGTACATGCTTTAGAACGTATGAACGAAAAGAAAATTACACAATTTGTAGTTGTTGATGATGTCAATAAAGTGATTGGGATTATCAGCATGCATGATTTGATTCAGGCTGGGGTAAATTAAGAAAATGGCATCGTATGTATTGCTAGAACAAGCGCGTCACATAGAAGCACTAGTACTGGATGTAGATGGAATTTTAAGTGATGGATTTGTAACGTTGACCAATAGCGGCGATGAAATCAAATCCTTTGATATTCGAGATGGCTTGGGCATGAAGTTGGTGCAAAAAGCGGGTATCAAAGTCATCATTATTACTGGCCGTAAAAGTAATATTGTTGAAAAACGCATGTCTGACTTAGGTGTCGATTTGGTCTTTCAAGGACGTGAAGACAAAGGTGTTGCCTTGACTGAAGCCTGTGCACAGTTTGGTATTGATCCTTCAGATTGCCTATATATGGGTGATGATTGGCCCGATCTTTCAGCCTTTGCTATTGCGGGGATGAAAGTGACCGTACCAAATGGACATTTAGAAGTACGTCGCCGTGCAGATCTTGTTACGCAGGCGATGGGTGGACGTGGTGCTGTTCGTGAAATCTGCGATATGCTTTTAGTTTCTAAAGGTGTATACCAGGAACTACTTGAAAAATATGCAAGTGCACCTTATTAATAAATTGATGCAGTCATTGGATTGAATCTCCGCTTATGGATACTAAAGTTTTATACGTGACAGCTGTGGTCATTGCTGCAGTAAGCGGTGGTTTTTATTATTTCGGTGGAAAGGGTAATAAGCTTCAGGCGGACTCTTCGAAAAGTATGACTTACTCAGCTGAAAACATTAACCTGACGCAGACTGATGAGCAGGGAAAATTGCATATTCGTGCGCAAGTCGATCGACTTGAGCAGGATTTGCAAAAGCAAACGTCTCATTTGGTCAATCTGAAAGCATCGACCTATCAAGATGGTGCTGTCGATGCCACGTTTTTTGCCAAACAAGCCAATGGTATGGACGATAACCAAAAAGTCGTGCTGAGTGACAATGTGGTTGCAACAAAATTGATGCGTGAAGGGCAAATGGAGTTTCGTACTGAGGAACTAACTGCTTTTCCAAAACAGCGTGAAATAGAAACGGACAAGACTGTAACGGTGATTTCACCACAAGCCGAATTTGTCAGCCAAGGTTTAAAAGCAAATTTAAACGACGGTCAATACGAATTTTTTAATATTCGAGGAAAGTATGAACCATAATTTTAATCGAAAAACTGCAAAAACTTTCCTAAAACGTACAGTGCTACTCGGTTCACTGGCGATATGTTCGGTTGCAGCTTTTGCTTTGCCTTCAGATCGTAATCAACCGATTTCATTGGTTGCCGATCGTGCAACATTTAATGAAAAAACTGGGATTACGACGTATACCGGTAATGTCATCATTGAACAGGGTTCGATGAAGCTTCAGGCAAACTCAATCGTTGCGAATTTAAACAGCAAAAAAGAGATCAGTACGATTACAGCAACGGGTGGGCCAGCACATTTCCAACAAAAAACTGATCCTACCAAAGGCTATGCAAAAGGCCAAGCACAGAAGATTGTCTACAATGCTGAAACAGGTATTATCACCATGACGGGTGGTGCTTTGTTGCAACAAGATGGTGCAAGTATTCGGGGTAATAGCCTGAAATACAGTATGAATAAAGGCGATATCGTTGCTGAAGGTACACCAAATAAATCTGGATCTTCTTCAGGTCGTGTACAAATCGTGATTCCGCCGTCAAGCACTAAGTCCTTCCCAGGAGCACGTGATTAATGGAGCAGACCTCGCAAGTTCAAACTTTATGTATTAAGCATTTAGCCAAAAACTACAGTAAGCGTTGGGTGGTAAAGGATGTGTCCTTTAGCATGCAAAGTGGTCAAATTGTGGGTTTACTTGGTCCAAATGGTGCAGGTAAAACCACAAGCTTCTATATGGTTGTTGGCTTAGTTCGTATGGATAAAGGTGAGATTCATTTAGATGATCTTGATTTGTCTGACTTGGCAATGCATGAGCGCGCACGTAAAGGTATTGGTTATCTACCTCAAGAAGCATCTATTTTTAGAAAATTAACCATTTCTGAAAATATCATGTCGATTTTAGAAACCCGTAAAGATCTAAATAAGCAACAACGTCAGCAACGTTTAACGGAATTGCTTGCTGACTTTAAAATCACACACATCAAAGATTCTCTTGGTATGAGTGTGTCGGGTGGTGAGCGACGCCGTGCGGAAATCGCGCGCGCGTTAGCTGCAGACCCTAAATTTATGTTGCTAGATGAACCTTTTGCAGGGGTCGATCCTATTTCAGTGGGTGATATCAAAGACATTATCCGAACATTGAAAGATCGTGGTATTGGTGTATTAATTACCGACCATAATGTGCGAGAAACCCTTGCGATTTGTGAGCATGCCTATATCGTGAGCGAAGGCTCAGTGATTGCAGAAGGTACTCCAGAAGAAGTCCTTGCAGATGAGACGGTACGTAAAGTTTATCTTGGTGATGATTTTACTGTTTAATTGAATAAAATAAGAAATTTCCCGTTGAGTGGCGCTAGTTTCATTCAGCGGGTTTATGTTATTGTCTGAAATGACAAAAACTGAGCGATTAATCTAAAAAATTAACAAGAATTCAGTATATTTTAAACTAAAAATACGACCTGCAAAAATCATGCGATTACGAAAGATGAATGGTCCAAAAGTTGGGCGTCCGCGTAAAAATAAGTGCAATTTCTTTTGTATATTATTATTACCCTTTTCCATTGGTTCAGTGTATGCAGCAGATACTAGCACTGCACAAAGTACCATTCAAAAGACATTAGATAAGATTTTTTTACCTAATAAGCCTAAACCTTCTGCCGAAAAAATTAACATCACCGAACTCAGTAAATATAATTTAGATACCTCACGTGTCCAAGAAATGCCCGCCGTTGCTTATGGTCGAACGCAACAAGGCAACTATAATCCAAACACAGTAGCGAAGAATCTAAGTTTTATTGATGCGATACATATCGCCGTCCAAAGACGTCCAGAAATCACACAAAGTATTGCTACAGTCGCATCGCAAAACGCTAATATTGACCTAGCGAATGCTGCATATTATCCCCAAATTTCAGGTGGATTGAGCACTGCAGATCTGACTAAAGGCGAGCGTGGACGTCAGTTGGTATCTTTAAATGCGACGCAGATGTTATATGACTTTGGTAAAACCAAAAGTGCTGTCGGTATAGAAGAAGCAAAAATGTTACAAGAGCAGGCCAATGTGCTTGTAAATTTAGATGAAGTTTCTTTTGATGTTGCAAATGCCATTATCAACATTAAACGATATCAAGAAGTTGCTAAAATTGCGCAGCAACAAATTGCCGGTGTGAGTCGGATTGCTGAAATTGCCAACCTACGTGCAACCGCAGGGATCAGTAGTCAAGCAGACCCTATTCAAGCCAAGTCAAATTTAGAAGCTGCGGAATCAAATTTAATCGTGCAAGAAACTCAGCTTCGACAGTACCAACAGCGACTTCGTACCTTGTTAGGTTTTGATGTAAGTCAGATCAATTGGGTGATACCCGATCGGATCTTAACTGCAGCGGCTTTATACGAGGATCCGGACTTCAAGATGATTCCGAGCATGATGCAAGCACAGGCTGGGGTTGAAATTGCCAAATTGCAAAAGCAACAGTCAAAATTAAGTGCTTATCCAACAATAAATGTCAAAGGCAGTCTGAGTCAGGCGGTGAATGGCCGTAATCCAAATAATGATGAAGATGATGGTTTATATAATTCAATCATGTTGGAAGCTACCAGTAATTTTTACCAAGGTGGTGCAATTGCAGCGCAAACACGTGCCGCAAGCTATGCTGAAGAAGCAGCTAAAGCACAAGTGAATACAGTATATTTGGATGTGATTGATCAAGTCCGAATGATTCGAGAACAAATCGAAAATAAAAAGCGTCAAATGTCGATATTGGTGCAGCGTCGTGAAACAACGGTAAGAACCAAAGAACTGTATCAAGAACAATATAAATTAGGAACTCGAACGGTTGTCGATCTACTGAATGCAGAGCAAGCCATACATAGTGCCGCACAAGAAATTGTGACATCACAATATGATATCTACTCAGCACTTGCGCAGTACATCCAAGTGACAGGACGTTCACGAAATATTTATGAACTTAATAATATATCTATTCAGGGGTTTGAAGTTCAGCCATGAGTAATACAATAAATTATCAACCGTGGCTACAAGCGGTTCTGAATATTGCAAAGCATTATCGAATTGAACCCTCTGAAGAACGTATACGGTTGCAGTTGGATTGGGATCAACACAAAAATGCCGATGAACTGGTTGCAGTCATGGCACGCCAAATTGGATTAAGTGTTCGAAAAAATAAATATGACATAAATCTGCTTAATCCATGGCGCTTACCGGTATTGGTTGAGTTTATTAGTGGTGAAGTGGGTGTGGTAGAACGCATCGACGTAGACGGTAATGCCAGTGTCCAATTGAGCGGAGATGAAGGCCTATCTCAAGTCTTCTCTATTGAACGATTGAGCCATGGCGTTCGCAATATTTATATTCTGCGTCCAGAGTCATCTGTACCCGATGCACGTGTTGATGAATACATCAAGCCGTTTGAAAAAAATTGGTTCTGGTCGATTGTTTTAAAAGACTGGAAACGCTACATCGACATTATGTTTGCTTCATTAATGGCGAATATTTTGGCCCTAGCCACTATTTTGTTCTCAATGAACGTGTACGACCGCGTCATTCCATCTCAATCTGTACCGACTTTATGGGTACTTGCCGGTGGGGTGTTAATTGCAGCGATATTTGAGTTTGCACTACGTGTTTCACGAATTTATTTATCGGATATTATTGGTAAACGTGCCGATTTGAAAATTTCCGATCGTGTATTTGGTCATGCATTAAGAATTAAAAATAGTGAACGTTCAAAATCAACAGGTACTTTTATTTCACAGATTCGTGAATTAGAAGGTGTGCGCGAGATGGTCACCTCGACGACTGTTACCGCGATTGCCGATTTACCGTTTTTCTTCCTATTCTTGTTCATCTTCTGGTTAATTGGTGGCAATCTATTTTGGGTCATGCTGTTGGTTGTTCCTTTGATGATTATTCCAGGGATTTTGGCGCAAAAACCATTGGCTAAACTTGCACAAATGGGTATGCGCGAGTCTTCGATTCGTAATGCCTTATTGGTTGAATCTGTGCAAGGCATGGAAGATATCAAATTACTTCGTGCGGAATCACGCTTCCAAAACCAATGGAACCACATGAATGAAGTGTCTGCTGATGTCAGTATGCGTCAACGTAAAATCGTGGGCTTAATGTCGGCATGGACACAAAAAATTCAGGGTCTAACATTTGCAATCGTTGTACTCGTCGGCTGTTTTGCTGTGATGAAAGGTGAAATGACCACAGGTGCATTGGTGGCTTGTTCGATTTTATCCTCTCGAATGTTGGCACCGATTTCTGCACTGGCAGGGGTATTAGGTCGTTTACAACAGGCTAAAGTGGCGAAAGCAGGTCTTGATGAACTCATGAAGAAACCTGTCGATCAACCGGATTATTCTCACCTCATTCATCGACCATCAATCAACGGTCATTATGAACTCAATGGAGTCTTATTTAAGTATGGTGAAGATGATCCACGTCCAAGTCTTTTAATTCCAAAACTGGAAATTAAGGCTGGAGAAAAGATCGCAATTTTAGGCCGTAATGGTGCTGGTAAATCGACGCTTCTTCAGTTGTTATCAGGTATGCAAACGCCTGTACAAGGAAAAGTTAAATTAGATGGAATCGAACTGTCTTTAATAGACCCTGCAGATGTACGTCGTGATATGGGGCTATTGAACCAAAATGCACAGTTATTCTACGGTACGATTCGTGAAAACTTGACCTTGGGTGCTCCGTTGGCGACGGATGAACAATTGATTGAAGTACTGAAAATTACGGGTGCAATTCACTTTGTTCAAGAGAAAAAAGAAGGGCTAGACCATATCATTTTAGAAGGTGGTGTAGGCTTCTCTGGCGGTCAACGCCAAGCCTTGCTGCTTGCACGTTTATTGATTCGTCAACCAAATATTCTATTACTTGATGAACCTACAGCGGCCATTGATGACGTATCTGAGAAGCAGTTGATCGATCATTTAAAAGGTTATTTACAAAATCGAACTATGGTGGTGGCAACACACCGTCGTGCGGTACTTGAGTTGGTTGACCGCATTATTGTGGTGAACGAAGGTAAAATTGTCATGGATGGGCCACGTGATCAAATTCTGAATCAGAATGCTCAGAAAAAAGTAGCTGGGGCTTAAATCATGAGTGAAAATAAACAAGAAATACAACGCTCGACCAAAGTTAGCTTTAAAGAGCCACCATTACCGAAATCGAGTTTAATCATTTGGATTATTACGATTGGTTTGGCAATCCTTTTAGTTTGGGCTTGGTTATTCAAATTAGAGGAAGTCTCTACAGGTACAGGTAAAGTGATTCCATCTTCGAAAGAACAAATTGTTCAGTCGCTTGAAGGGGGGATTTTAACTAAGTTGAATGTGAAGGAAGGTCAAATTGTTGAACAAGGACAAGTTCTTGCGCAACTAGATCCAACACGTTTCGCATCAAATGTTGGTGAAACTGAGTCTTTACTTGTGGCATCTCGTGCAACAGCAGCGCGTTTACGTGCAGAAGTAAACGGTACGCCATTAAGCTTCCCTGAAGATGTTCAAAAAATTCCTGCCTTAGTGAATGAAGAGACTGCTTTATATCGTTCACGTCGTGCAAACTTGGAAGAATCCGTTGCAGGCTTAAAACAAGCTTTGGTATTGGTTCAACAAGAATTGGCCATGACTGAGCCGCTCGTTGCCAAAGGTGCAGCGAGTGAAGTTGAAGTGCTTCGATTAAAACGTTCAGCAAATGACTTACAAAATCAGTTAAATGATGTCCGTAACCAATATTTGGTGAAATCACGGGAAGAATTGTCGAAAGCCAATACTGATATTGAATCACAGCAACAAGTGGTGAAAGGCAAATCGGATACGCTGAGTCGCACCGTGTTTAAATCTCCAGTTCGTGGTGTGGTCAAAGAAATTGATGTGATGACATTGGGCGGTGTGATTCCGCAAAATGGTAAATTGATGACCATTGTACCTTTGGATGAACAACTTTTGGTTGAAGCACGTATTTCACCGCGAGATATTGCTTTTATTCGTCCGGGTCAAGAAGCCTTAGTTAAAATTACGGCTTATGATTATTCGATCTATGGCGGGTTAAAAGGTAAAGTGACCGTCATTTCACCAGATACGCTACGTGATGAAGTGAAACAAGATCAGTTCTATTATCGTGTTTATATCCGTACAGATAGCGATAAATTAAGCAATAAAGAAGGTAAAAGTTTTAGTATCACACCGGGTATGGTGGCAACGGTCGATATCCGCACAGGCTCGAAAACTGTACTTGAATACTTAATTAAGCCATTCAATAAAGCAAAAGAAGCACTTCGCGAACGTTAATAACGCAGTGCCAAGCAAGCCTCCAGTATTGGGGGCTTTTTTGTGGATGTAAGTCTTTCAAAAAACGCTATAATATCCGCTGATAGAGGATCTAAAGACGTTATGCCATTTACACTTGCCGCACAGTTTGAATATGAAGAAGACATAAAAAAAAGTCGTTTTCAAGCCATCGCAGTTTCTGTGGAAAATGAACAAGCCGTTAAAGAATTTCTCGAAGCCAATAAAGATATTTCAACAACACATCAGTGTTGGGCATGGAAAATTGGACATACCGTACGTTTTAATGATGATGGTGAGCCTTCAGGCACAGCAGGTCGGCCCATTCTAGCAACCATAGAAGGGAATGACCTAACCAACGTGTTGGTCTTGGTTAATCGCTGGTATGGTGGAATTAAGCTCGGGACTGGGGGCTTGGTACGTGCCTATGGTGGCTGTGCAGGTCAATGCCTGTTGCAGGCTGAAAAAATTGAACTTATTGAGAAGAAAAAAGTGCAATTTAGTTGTCAGTTTAATGAATGGGCAATTTTCCAATATGAACTCAATCAGCAGCAAATTGAATTTCAGGAAGACTATACAGCGCAGGGCGTAAATGTACTTGCATCATTACAAATTCATCAAATCCAACCGCTACAGTTAAAGATTCAAGATGTAACTCGCGGACGCGAACAACTGCATATCGTCGAGGCTGCTGAAGATGAATGAAATAGATCCATTATTGAAATATCGAGAGCAACATAAGCATCGTCTGAATTATATGCCTTGGTTGTATTGGTCACTCAAACCGAAAAATCGTGGTTGGGCTGAAGCTTGGCAACAGGAATATCAAGACTATCTCAAATCGATGGAAACCGTTGAAATTGGTGAAAACTGTTTTATATCGCCATTGGCTCATATTTTTGCCGAACCAGGACGTAAGATTGTTATTGGAGATAACAGCTTTATTGCGGCGGATTGCACTTTGCATGGCCCAATAGAAATAGGCAATGAAGTGGCGATCAATCATCACTGTATTTTAGATGGTGGGCGA
This sequence comes from Acinetobacter sp. YH01024, assembly GCF_013420195.1. NCBI lineage: Bacteria > Pseudomonadati > Pseudomonadota > Gammaproteobacteria > Moraxellales > Moraxellaceae > Acinetobacter > Acinetobacter sp. YH01024. Next base: position 130,520 of record NZ_VOYQ01000002.1, on the reverse strand, counting down.
GTGGGCATCAAAATTCACGATCAGGTTCGTATGGCGGCATATTGCCATTTATACGCTTTTGATCATGGAATGGATGTCAATCAACCGATCTATCAGCAGGCTGTACGATCACAAGGGATTGAGATAGAGCGTGATGTTTGGCTAGGTGCGCATGTTGGAATCAAGGATGGCATTCACATTGCTGAGCAGGCTGTAGTCGGCATGAACAGTATGGTGACGAAAAATGTTGAAGCGCGCGCAATAATTGCGGGAAATCCTGCAAAATTCATTCGATATCGCGAATAAATAATCGCCAAATAGGTCATAAATCGTTTTTATGCTTACACAAATGCATGCACAGTGAAACAGAGTTGTGATAAGTTAAAAATAACAAACAACATTTTATAGCCAAGCAATAATAAAACGAGGGCTAATCATGAAACGAGTTATCGCCTGTATCGACTCTTCTCCATGCATTAATGCACTAGCTGATGCTGCTGCTTGGGTTGCTAAACAAACTCACCGCGAGTTGGTTTTACTGCAAATACTTGATTACTATCCGGCAAGTTATCACTTAGGTGAAATCAGTGGCGTGATTGGGTTTGAAAGTAATGCCATGCTCTTAAAAGAACTCGCGGAGTTAGAACAAAAACAAAGTGATTTAGCGTTAGATTATAGTAATAACTTGCTCAAACACATTTCTGAAATGATCCAAGATAAGCATGGGATTCAAACCACCCATATTCAGGAAAAGGGTGACTTCTTAGAGCAAAGTTTTAATATTTTGCAAGATGACGATATTGTTTTAATTGGTCGCGTTGGTGAACGTTCAGCAGAGCGTAATAAGCCGCTGGGTAGTAATGTTGAAAACTTTATTCGTGGTGCAAGTTGTACAGTTATGACCGTAGGACCAACGTTTAAACCACCGACTCGCTTTATTTTTGCCTATGAATATTCGCCTAAATGCGTTGAGTTAATGAAGCGTGTGGCACAAAGTGATCTACTCAAACTCTTACAATGTCATTTGGTTTATGTTGGAGATCACCCACAAATCTTGGATGATCCAAAAAATTATTTAACCAATGCCGGTCTAGATGTGGTGACGGAATACCGTTATGGCGATGTTTCGGAAAATATTCTGGACTATCAACAAGAGCATGGCATTCAGTTAATCGTACTTGGCGCTTTTAGCCACAGTAAAATCCATCAGTTCTTCTTGGGCAGTATCACCACCAGTATTTTCAGAAATTCGAGTGTTCCATTGTTGGTTGTAAAATAAGTTGAGCAAACGAACAGAGTTGATTTAATAGACGGACAATTACGAGTAAATAAATAATAAGTTGTTGATTTAAAAATAATCAGAGTTATCCTCAAAAATTGTGGATAACTCTGTGTGTAGTATTTGTAGGTAATTGTTTTTAAAATAAAATATTGTATTGATTATTTTTTATACCTTTATTCGACGTGGCTAAAAAACACCTCGATTTAGATTATTTAACGATTGCAATCGCAAAACCATCATGACCTTTACAACCTACAGTTTGAAGTGCCGTGCAGGATAAAATTTTCGGATGATTTTGCATAGCTTTGAACATATCTCGGATACCTTCAATGCTTGGTTTATGGTTTTCAGCATTCAGAATCTCACCTGCACGAATCACATTGTCTAAAACAATCACTGTACCTGAATGAGATAAATTTAAGCTTAATTCTAAATATTCAGGGTAGCTCTGTTTGTCTGCATCGACAAAAATAAAGTCAAAAGCTTCGGTATCTTCAGGAAGGGCACGTAAAATATCTGCCGCACGACCACATTTCAGTTCAATCGTTTGTGCAAGCTTTGCATTATCAATATTTTCTTGACCGAGGGCCGCGTGTGTATCACGACCTTCAATAGTCAGAATGTAACCATCATCAGGTAAGGCACGTGCTAACCACATGGTGCTGTAGGCTGCAAAAGTTCCAAGTTCTAAAACGCGTTTACACTTGTTCATTTGGATTAACATTTGTAGCAGCATGCCTTGATTGGCCGCTACAGCAAGATGATCTGGGAAGCCACGTTCATCCGTATGTTGAAGTGTTTGGGTCAATATTGGATCTTCAGGAATTAAATGTGAATCGATGTAAGCATCAATGTCTGTCCACATTTGTTGCATGTTGTCGCACCTCGTGATTGATGCAAGCATTTTAAACCTTTCCACTAACATCGCAATTTATTGTTCTGTATTTGCATATTTTATGCACAAAAAAGACCTCCGAAGAGGTCTTGATATGACGATGTAATGTTTTAGTAATTACACATTGATGAGCGGCTTGAGTGATCAGGCCCCCAAGTACGGTAGCCTTGAGTATCAATATGAATTTGTCCGCTGGCATATAAACCAAGACCCATATTGAGACTTTGCCCATGTTGTGACCAAAACTGGCATAAACGGAACTTGGTGTTTTCAATATAACTATAGTCTTCGGGCTGCGGGTACGCAGGTCCAATACGGAAATCAATCGCAGAGTTGTATAAGTGACGAGATGAACTTGCACCACCGGCACACTGGTTCAAAGGCAAATCACGATAAACCGATGTCACTTCAAAGTCCGTTAAGATATTGGCAGCTACTAAATATTTAAAGACACGTAAGGTTGCAATTTGGTTTTGCCATAATTCACGGTTAGGTACCATATATTCTGAGCGACCACATTTTTGCCAGTCACGTGCAGTACGCATCAACTCAAATGATGGAATGATATTGCCTACACCATTTTTCTCTAAAAAGACTTCATAGTCTCGAACGCGACGTAAATTATCGACAGACGCGACCCACGAATTGTAGGCATAAGGCACCACTTTAGGCGGGGCTTGTCTGATGGTCGTCACTTTTTCTTGAGGTATGTAAATACGTTTACCGTCGGGAGTTGTAATAGTGTGACCTTGTTTTTGTGGTGTAGTTGTACAACCAATGAAAACAAGAGGGAATATTGCAACGGACAATAATCCCTTGAGTAAATGCTTCATTATAGAAATCAATTATTTATAAACTCGTTCTATTTTAATCCAATTTGATTGAGAAAATTTGAATAATTTGCAATGAAATGTGTGCTTTAAGTATAAAAAAAGATCAGCATGTGCTGATCTTTTCATGAAAGCGTAAAATTACTTTTCAAGATATTGTAATTTATCAGCTTTACCGTTCCATTCTTCACGGTCGGCAGGTTGATCACCAATTTGAGTGATGTTCGGCCATTTTTGAGAAAGTTCAGTATTAAGTTCGATAAATACTTCTTGACCTTCAGGTAACTCATCTTCAGAGAAAATCGCGTTAGCTGGACACTCAGGTTCACATAGCGCACAGTCGATACATTCATCTGGATTAATAACAAGGAAGTTTGGACCTTCATAGAAACAGTCAACAGGGCAAACTTCTACGCAGTCTTGATATTTACATTTAATACAGTTTTCAGTGACAACAAAGGTCATGGCGACAGCTACCTAAAAAATATGGTTCTAATAAACTAATGGTGTATTTTAGGCAAAAAATAGGGTAACTAACAATTCCTTTTATTGATAATTATTATATGCAGTGCTGTTAAAATCACTAAAAACTGAACAATTTATGTAAATTTCACAATGAATGAGAATCATACTCAAAAACTAATTAAATTACATCTGTTTATCGAACAATATTTTTATGTGCATTTTAAGCATGAAACATTTTAGAACATTAATTTTTTATCAATTTATTGCTGAATAGCCGCAGTAATAGATAGCAAACATTCACTAATTTACGCGTTTGAATGGTGTCAATGCAAAGAACACCTTCATTGGTGTTCTTTGCATATCTCATCTATCGCTTCTGCTCAATTTAGATCTTAAGTAAATCCTTTAAAGCGTAAAGCTGTTGTAATGCTTCACGTGGACTTAAGTTATCGATATCAATATCTGCTAAGGCATCAAGTACGGGCGATGTTTTTTCAACTTCAACTACGCGTTCAATGACTTCAGGCTCTGCGAGTGCCGAGAATAGATCGGTTTGTACAGCAGTATTGAGTTGCTGTTTTTGCTGAGTTTCTAAAATACGAAGTCGATTTTGCGCTTCTTTGATCACTGCTGCGGGAATACCCGCAAGCTTTGCCACCTGTAGACCATGACTTTGACTCGCCGGGCCTTGTTGGACTTTATGTAGTAGGATCAAGTTGCCATTTAGCTCACGGGCAGTGACATGATAGTTATCGATATTAGCGTCTTTGCCTAATTCAGTGAGCTCAAAATAATGCGTTGCAAATAGGCATAAACATTTAATGCGACGCGTGAGATCGAGCACACATGCCCACGCCAAAGATAAGCCATCATAGGTACTCGTACCACGTCCGACTTCATCCATCAGTACCAGTGATTGATTGGTCGCATGATGTAGAATCTGTGAGGTTTCAGTCATTTCCACCATGAAGGTTGATTTACCAGTAGACAAGTCGTCTGCAGATCCTATACGGGTAAATATCCGATCGATCGGCCCTAAAATGGCAGATTGGGCAGGGACAAAGCTACCACAGTAGGCCAATAAGCTGATTAAGGCAGTTTGGCGCATAAAGGTCGATTTACCGCCCATATTTGGCCCTGTGATAATCGCCATGCGGTGATTAAAGTCCAAACTGGTATCATTTGGGGTAAATGCCGATTTGCTCAGAGATTCCACAACAGGGTGACGTCCAGCTTTGATTTTAATACCAACTTCAGGGCTATATTCAGGACGTGACCAATTGCGTAATCGAGCTTGATGGGCAAAATTGGCCAATAAATCAATTTGCGCTATAGCGGCACTCATCATTTGTAAGTTGCCAATATCTGCACGTAACTCATCAAGTAATAGCTCAAAGAGCATTTTTTCGCGCGCTAATGCACGTGACTCACTCGAAAGCACCTTATCTTCAAAAGATTTCAACTCAGGGGTAATGTAGCGTTCCGCATTTTTTAGGGTTTGGCGGCGAATATAATGATCAGGTGCTTGCTCAGCCTGCGCTCGAGTGAGTTCAATATAGTAGCCACTGACACGGTTATAGCCAATTTTTAAGGTTGAAATTCCGGTTTGTTCACGCTCTTTGATTTCGAGATCAATGAGGAATTGTCCTGCATGGTCACGAATTTTACGCAGTTCATCAAGTTCAGTGTCGAAACCCTCGGCAATCACATTACCATCACGTAAAAGCACTGGCGGGTTTTCTACGATGGCAGACATGAGACGCTCATGTAAGCCGTGAAAATCACCCATTTCATCATTTAACTGAGCGATCAGCTTAGATTGGTGTGACTGAATGATCGGTTCAAGTGCATGTCGAAGATAGGGAATTTGTGCACAAGTTTGACGTAACTGAACTAGGTCTCGTGGTCGAGCACTGCCGAGAGCTACACGAGATAGCACACGTTCAATATCACCAATTTCTTTGAGAACTAAGCGTATCGGAGACTCATGATAGCCTTGCAGCATCGCTTGTGATGCATCTAAACGTGCATCCAATAAAGCGGTATCTCGTAAAGGCTGCATTAAGGTACGACTTAATAGACGGCCACCCATCGCAGTTTGGCAATCATTGATCAGTTGGAACAGGGAAGTGCCATGTTCAAATAAAGGATCAATCAGTTCTAAGTTACGACGAGTGACGGGGTCGAGCGCCACGAAATCACTACTTTGTTCAAGTTGAATGCTGCGGATATGTGGTAAAGCAGTTTTTTGAGTGACTTTTGCATAGTGAATCAAAGCCGCAGCGGCAGCTTTCGCCAAAGGTAAATGGTCAATACCAAAACCTGAAAGTGTGGCTACTGCAAATTGGTCACACAGCGTTTTTTGCGCGTTATTTAAATTGAAGTCGACATTTGGACGCTTGGTAACAGGGCAGTCTAATTGACGTTTAATTTGCTCGACAATATTCGGGTCAATGAGATCTTCATCAATCAAAATTTCGCTCGGCATTAAACGAGAAAGTTCGATTGCCAATTGTTCCAGCTGATAGTCCATTTGCTGAACTTTGAAAATACCTGCACTGAGGTCCAGTAAAGCAATCCCGATCTGATTTTGTTGTAAGCAGATTGCGACTAAATTTGAACTTTGATGAGAGGCAATCAGTGCATCGTCCGTTAATGTCCCCGGGGTAATGATACGGACAATACCGCGCTCAACTGGCCCTTTGCCTGTCACCTCACCAATTTGCTCGCAGATCACCACTGTTTCACCTTTTTTTACAAGGCGGGCTAGATAGCCTTCAGCCGCATGGTAGGGGACGCCAGCCATAGGAATAGGCTCACCATTGGCTTTACCACGATGTGTCAGTGTAATTCCTAAGAGTTTTGCTGCTTTATGCGCATCTTCAAAAAAGAGCTCATAAAAATCACCCATCCGATAAAACATCAGTGAATGCGGATTTTGCATTTTGACTGACATGTACTGTTGCATCATCGGGGTCAGGGTTGAAAGGTCAACTTTGGAATTATCAGCTTGCATGAAACGAAATACCTTAAAATAAAAATTTGTGCGCTGCTAAACGAAAAACACTGTTTTGATGAAAATTGGATTTAGAAAAAGTCCTTATATTTATTTTGTCTCTTCATTCAAAACCACAGGTGTACGTTAACAAATCGTGTTGCTGATTCTAGCAAAAAAAGTGGTAGGAAAATGCCAGAAAAGGTTTGTCTGCATGTAAAAAAAGCAGTCAAAATATTATTTATAAACGCTAAAAAGTCTGTGTGTAAATTCAACAATGGATACATTTACAAAGCGATAAACTGACTCAAACATCAAGCTGCGCTTCAGCCTGAGCTAATCGATATTGGTTGCGACAGCTACCTTTTGCAAGGTAAAGTGCACGATCGGCAGCCTATATAAATTTCTGAATTTGATAAGATTTGGATGGAATGATCGTTTCCGTACCGATGCTAATCTTCACAAATTTAGACATATGGCTGGCTGGATGTGGAAGTTCGAGTGATTAAATTCTGCGTAATAAATCGGCTGCCAAAGGTTCAATTTTCAGCTTCAGTTAACACCCTAAAGAGGAGTAAAAACTCTTCGCTGCCATAGTGTGCAGCTAACTCACCATTTCGATTAGTGATTTGAGACAAAACCTCTGCAATTTGGGTCAGGCAGATGTCACCCGCCTGATGACCTAAATGATCATTTTAATTTTCAAAAATTCGATATCGATCACTATGATGCTTAAAGGCTGTTGATGGCGTAGGGCATAATGCCATAGCTGTTCTAAAGCTCCTTATAACGGACAACGGTTTGCTAGCCCAGTCAGTGGTCATGTTCTACCAACCCGCAACCATGGCAATATAAAAACGCATACCAACAAAGGCATAGATGATGACCAAGGCATACTTCATGGCTGCATGTAATAGCGCATCATTGTGATCATTACCAATCACAGTAAAGATGATAAATATGATTGCAACAGCGCACATCGAGCCTAGACAAGTATAAACATTAAAATAAGGGGTTAATGCGGAAAAAAAGAAAAATCCCATGCAATCAGAATGATAAACACTACCCAAATATACAAAGGAATCTACAAAACTGCGTTATGGAATCACTTGATAAATCCCCGAACATAACAGGGCATACAGGAGAAAAATAATGATCCCGCGAAAACGAAATTCTTTCGCCGCTTCATCACGGTAGAGCGGCTGATAAATGGATTCTAAATTTGGCGTAAAATAAACTTTATTTAATCTATTTTTGATTAAACTCTCTATTTCATCCCGATGAAGTAACTTTGAGCCTTTTAATTTCATAATTCGATATGCTCATAAAAAATTTAGGATATGTGCACAACTTTTTTGTCTATATTTAACCCGTATTTATCTCTAATATAAGATTTGTATAAAATTTAACAAGTGATTTTGAGTTTTAAAATGATTAAAAAATAAAGGCTTATATAATAATTATGTGAATAATGGCATATTCAAGTAAATGCAGAAATGAAAAAAACCGATCCTGAGATCGGTTTTAAAATATGTAGATCGAATTAAATGTTGTATTGCATTATGGTTTATAGAGGCCAAGTTCAATCAAATGCAGTCGTAGTATACGGCGCAGTTCAAGTACAGCTTCTGGGGTTTCTTGAATCGAATGACCACCTTTAATGATCTTTTCTGAAACAGCACCCTCTAAATGCGCACTGGTGTATGGCACGACATCATCCGAGATTACATTTTTATCTTGGCTATTGGTGTTATTTCCCATAATTGAATGAAACTTCAAACCTTTACGTGGCTGAATATCTTCAGTGAGCGCAATAAATTTGGATTGGTGGCTTAAGTCACTTGGTCCATTTTGGATTAAGCCGTGGTCGATTTCACGGAATAAATCTTTCAGGTCTTCTTCCTGAGTTAACACATCACCCATGGCTGATAAGAAAGCGCCCGGAAGTTTAATGATTTTTCGAGCAGCTTTGGTAAACCAACGATCTGCGTATTCAGTACCACGATGCGGTGCAGCCAAGAAAATCGCACGGCTGAAATTTGGAATATCGTCAATTACCATACGCTGCTTCACGACTGGAATATTGCGGTACTGATTTAATTGACGTGAGTTCATCATTTTCAAAGCAGATTGTGTGGTATCGGCTTGGCTAACCAGTAGTCGTGCAATAATTCCGCCCATACTATGACCAACTAAAACCGCATCTTTTTTAGCTGCAGCATTGGCGTCGACTTTATTAAAAGTTTGAGTCAATATGGAATAAATTTGGAAGCGGCTTTCAATAATCGGCATGTTGGTTGAGTAGAACACTTGCCACACTTGATAGTGCTCACGTAGCACTGAATCGCCCATAATATCGTTGGTGAGACGAATCCATGCTTCAGGGCTACTAGCAAGACCATGTACCAAAACGATGACTTTTTTGTCAGGATTATATGGTTCAAGCATGTATAAATGTGGCATCGTGAGTTTTTCATCACGGTCAATCAGGGATAAATACGCTGCCTTGCCCAAGTTGTTTTGTGCTAACCAAAGACCATAAGGTGCAGAAAAATTGGCTGCAAGGGCATAGTTTTTATTGGCAATATTGACCTGTTCATATTTGTACGGGTCGTAAGCCTTAATTTGAAACTCATGCTGATTTAAAATTTGATCAACTGAAGTTGTGGTGCTTACAGGTTCCGCTGTTAAGGTTGCAGCTAAATAGCGCGCTTGATGGATATTAGGGTTTGAACCAGACGGATATTTAAAATCTATTGGGTTGATAATGTATTTGGCTTTGCCTGTTTCAACTGTATGTTCTTCGGGTAAAACCACAAGGAATTCGGAACCAAAACCATCTCGGCGGGTAATTGAACGTAAACCTGAGAAGTTGAGGTTATAGGTTGACATCAATTGTTCAATTTTACGATTTTTGAGTTCTGGGTAATGGCTGAAGTCAATATGATAGGTGGTTTGTCCGACTTTGATCTGTTGGGTGACTTCTTGCGGTTTATAACGTAGTGCATAGCTGCTAACCAGTTTAGCAATCCCTTGATTATAGAAATCTCGGATTTGAACTTGGCGGTTATCAAAAATACGGTCAGCAGGCGCACGTTTGGTTTTAAACATATAGGCATAGCTATAGCGAATACTTTTATCCAGTAGCGTCAGCTGTTGATCTAAACATTTGTTATAAGTGTCTTGTTCAATTTTTTGTTTTTCTTCTGATTTGTGGCTACTCAGTAAACCTAATTTACAGGCAGAAGAAGACTCATATTCAATGGCTTTTGCTAAATATAATTCACTTGCCGTAGACAGTAACTGTTCGTCTTGAATTTGTGGGATTTGTTGTAGTTCATCAACACAGGCTTTCGGGTCTTCTATACACGCTTTGGCTTCACGACCTGTCATCGACAAGACATTTAAACTGGCTTCGCTGAGTTTGTTTCGAGAAATAATACTTTCACGTTCATTGGCAATAGAAACGTTGAGTTTTTGGTTTTTGACACTGACGACCTGACATCCACTCAGGACGCTGGTACTCATGATTCCAAGGAGCAGTATTGTTTTAGTATTTAGCTGCATAAAGGGGTCGCACATTGGGTTAAATATTTTCAAATCATACGATAATTGTCAGGATTTTCAATTCGCCATAAATGAAAAAAGACCGTTAAAACGGTCTTTTTTCAAAAGTATTTTCTAAATCGTTACAATTAAGACGCAGCTTTAGGCGGATTTAAAACTTGCCAAACATTCCAACGGCCTTGCTTTTCAATTTCTTGAATTAAGCGGTCAGCGACTTCGCCTTCTTGTGGGTATTTCACTTTGTAGTTCTTTAAGACCTGAATCGCGTTCTTTTTTTGTTCCATCGCAATATAGTTATTTGCTGCAGAAAGATAGGCTTCTTGAACACCTGCTTTCATCGCTTTGTCTAAGTATGGAATCGCTTCACGTTGACCACCACCTTCAGATAAACCAAAACCGAACCAGAAGTTTGCTTCAGCATCATCTTGGTTGATTTTTAAAATACGTTGTGCGTAAGTTAATGATTTAGTTGTGTACACAGAACCTAAGTCGAGGTTACGTGCCATCACACTGGCTTTAAATGCACGAACTAAAATATCAAAAGAAGCATTGTCTTTAGACGCAAGCGTATCTAATTTTTGCGTCACTTCTTTAAGTTTAAGCTCAAACCCTTTGCGTTCTTGGCGTTGAACAAAACGTGGTGGATAGTGACGTGCTTTACCTTCAACAAGCTGTAAGAAATCATCAATTTCAGTAATGTCGATTTCATTGTCACCTGCTAAAGCAGCAAATTTCATCGAACGTTCTTTGCTGTCAACAGTGGGGATAATCAGGCGGTTTTCTTCAAGAGTTAATTGCTTAGATGGGTCGGTTGGGCTAGTTACCACCATCTTAGTCACAGGCTGTGCTGCAGCTTTTTGTAAATTTAATTCAAAAGGAGGTGGTGCATCGTAGTTAAATGGGTTGAGTGCGTAGAAAGGTGGAGTCAGTTCAGGCTCTACAAAAATCATGGCATCTTTAGGAGCATTATTTTTAGTTGGGGCGCTTCCACAAGCGGCAAGGGTTAAAGCAATACAAGCAACTGCCAAGGGCTTAAGCGTCATATGATTCATCCATTAATTTATTTTATACAAAAAAGCATGTTGGTCAGTCTAAAAAAACTCTGAACAACATGCAAGTTAAAGGCAACTTATTATGATTGCTTTTGGTTAAGCTTTAGATTGATTACTTTGAGCTTCGCATTCGCGGCGCACATCTTCAATGATTTTAAGTTCTTCCTGACTAAAAGGTTGTTCATTAAGCTGTTGCTTTTTGAACGTTGGGTCAAGGAGAGACAAACGCTGACACAAATTATTCATACGTTTTTCATTGTGCTGAATACGATCTAACAACACACGCATACCTTCTAACATTGGGTCAGTTTGGTCTTGTGTTGCAGCATACGGTTGGAAACCAATACTTTCTGCATAATCGCGACGACGGCTTTCAGCTTCATCTTTTGGCTTATCTTTCGTGATAAAGCGTGCTGGATTACCTACAGCGGTAGTATCCGCAGGAACTTCTTTGGTCACCACGGCATTTGAGCCGACTTTGGCATTTTTACCTACCGTAAATGGGCCTAAGATCTTTGCACCAGCGCCAACCACTACGCCATCTTCCAAGGTGGGGTGACGTTTGCCTTTATTCCAAGTTGTGCCCCCTAAGGTCACACCATGGTAAAGGGTGACATCATCACCAATTTCAGCTGTTTCACCAATCACCACACCCATACCATGGTCAATGAAGAAACGACGACCGATTTTCGCACCCGGATGAATCTCAATGCCTGTGGCAAAGCGGCTAAAAGAAGACAATAGACGAGCTGAGCCTTTACACTCTTTTTTCCAAAGTTCATGTGCCATACGATGCATGATTAAGGCATGAATTCCTGGATAAGTCGTTAAGACTTCGAGCGTATTTCGTGCAGCAGGATCGCGCGCGAATACAGCCTGTATATCTTCTTTGAGCTGCTTAAGCATTAGATTGATCCTCATTGTCTGTAGATTTTTTCCATGTTCCGTTATTTAAAGCCTGTACTCGGCTAAAGATGCCACGTAATAAGTGGTATTCCATACGATCTAATTGTATACGTCCAAATAGGCGACGCAAGCGTAAAGGTAATAATCTTGGATTTTTTGGATCCATAAATTCAATCTCTGCCAGCATTTTTTCAATATGCGGGTAGAACTGTTCCATCATTTCATGGGTCACCAAAGGTTCATCCCATTCCATATCGATGTCATCGGTAACATGCATATTGGCATCAGGATTTGCAGTTAACTCAGTATGTGCAAGGGCGGCCATGCGCATTTCATAGCAAATGACTTGAATCGCTTGGGCAACGTTTAAGACGCCATATTCAGTATTCACTGGAATAGTGACATGGTAGTTGGCCATTGCCAATTCTTCATTGGTCAAACCACGGTCTTCACGGCCAAACACCACGGCAATTTCTTGCTGTTGTTCGCAGACCGCTTTGAGAGACATTTCGGCAGCAGGGCGAGCGTCAAGTAATGGCCATGGGATGGTACGACTACGCGCACTAGTACCAAAGATAATATGACAATCTTTAATGGCTTCTTCTAATGATTCAACGATTTCAATTTGATCAATTAAATCGACAGCACCGGCAGCCAAAGCATTAATGTCAGGATGCGGGTAAGTCTTCGGTGCAACTAAGACCAGCTTTGAAAGTCCCATGGTTTTCATGGCACGTAATGCACTACCAATATTTGCGGGTAATGTTGTATTCACCATGACAATACGCACATGGGAGAGATGTGCTGAAACCGCAGCATTGTCAGTTTGATTCATGATATTTCCAATATGTTTATTTAAAAAAGCAGTTCAAACAGCGTTTAAACTTTAAGAAAATTGATTGGCTTCTGCTTGGTATAAATCCATGGCATCATCCATGCTCATCCCATCTGGCGGTGGCGGAACCTGCGCAGGAATAGAGGCTTGTTCATAACTTACCGCTTTGGCAGCTTTGGATTTGACATGATATTCGACATGCAAAGATTCTTTACCGAAGTAGTCACGCAGCTTAGACAGTAATTCATCTAGTGGGGCAACTTTCCAGTTTAAGCCCAAATGAATGTCGGCCGTCGCATATGGATAGTCAATATATAACTGCACAGGTATATGCGTACACATATCGACATTGCAAAAAGGCAGTAAAATATTTTGGATGTCGCGTGATAGCGTTTTACTAAAATGTTCAGGTGTTAATTTAATTTGAATGGCATTGGCACGTTTTTGACGGATTTCATTCAAACTGAAGGCTTTAGTTAAGCGACCCATTGGCCGATCAAAACCTTCACGTTCGTAAATTTCACCTTCAATGACCACCACTTTTTCGTTTTGAATCACGTCTTTGAAGCGGTTAAAACGTTCGTGATTCGCAGACACTTCAATACGTGCTGTACCATCATCGAGTGTCACCATCATACGGTTCGGGAAGTTGGCTACATCGACGACTAGGCCTGCAAATACTGTAGTGACACCGCGACGTGTAGGCGTAAGTTCATTAATACGCTGTGAAATAAAGGCTTTTAACTCTGATCGATACACATCGATCGGATGACCTGTTAGATAAAGCCCAAGAGTATCTTTTTCACCTTTAAGACGAACTTCATCTGACCACGGTTTAACAGGTTTAGAAGGTTTACGCTGAACTTCTTCAACTTCACCAAATAAATCCATCATCCCTGTTTCGCGGTTAGTGCGGGCTTGGTCAGCCGCTTGTACAGCTTCTGGCAATTGCGCCATCAAGTCAGCGCGTTCTAATCCTAAACAATCCAGTGCGCCACCACGAATCAATGCTTCAAGCGTGCGCTTATTGATTTTTTTTAGGTCAATACGATGGCAGAAGTCAAACAGATCTTTATATGGGCCATCTTGGATACGTGAGTCAATCACAGACTGCATGGCAGCTTCACCGACACCCTTGATCGCACCTAAACCATAGACGATGGTTTTTGGATCGCTGGCATGGAAATTATATAAAGACATATTGACCGAAGGTGGTAAGACTTCAAGACCATTAATACGACAGTCATCGATTAAGAACACCACGTTGTCCGTGTTCTGCATTTCCGAGGTCATCACTGCTGACATAAATTCAGCAGGGAAATGTGCTTTTAACCAAGCAGTTTGATATGCAACAAGGGCATAGGCAGCGGCATGGGATTTGTTAAAACCATAGCCTGCGAATTTTTCCATATAGTCGAAGATATGGTTGGCCGTATCTGCATCAATACCTTTGGTTGCAGCACCCTCAGTAAAGATCTGACGGTGCTTAATCATTTCTTCGACTTTCTTTTTACCCATAGCACGACGAAGTAAATCCGCGCCACCCAAGCTATAGCCAGCACAGAACTGCGCTGCCTGCATTACCTGTTCCTGATACACCATAATACCGTATGTCGGTTCAAGGACACTTTCTAGTAATGGATGTAAGTATTCAAACTCGCCACCATGCATACGGTAAATAAAGTCAGGAATCAGATCCATCGGGCCTGGACGGTATAAAGACACGAAAGCAATAATTTCTTCGAACTTACTTGGACGTGCCTCTTTCAGCATTTTTTTCATGCCGACGGATTCAAACTGGAAGACCGCTGTGGTATTCGCATCTGCGAACACAGCATAGGCAGGTTTGTCATCCAAAGGAATCAGGGAAATATCGACAGGTGTAGTGATATCTGGACGGGTATTAATGTGCTTAATGGCATCTTCAATTACCGTTAAGTTACGTAAGCCCAAGAAGTCGAATTTAACTAGACCTGCAGCTTCCACATCGTCTTTATCGAATTGGGCGACACGGTTAGTTCCATCTGCATCACATAGGACAGCCGAATAGTCAGTTAACTTAGTTGGTGCAATAACCACACCACCGGCATGTTTACCTGTGTTACGGGTAATGCCTTCAAGTTTGAGTGCCATTTCCCAAATTTCGGCTGCATCGTCGTTATCTGGGTTAGATGGGTTAGTGACAATGTCTTTTAGCTGTGGTTCGGCCTCAATGGATTCTTCCAAACTTAAACCTAAAGGCTTGGTCGGAATCATTTTAGAAATACGGTCAGCTAAACCATAAGATTTACCCAAGACACGGGCTACGTCACGAATCGCACCTTTTGCCGCCATGGTACCGAAAGTTGCAATCTGAGAGACCGCATCTCGACCATAAGTGCGTGCAACATAGTCAATAACACGGTCACGACCTGCAATACAGAAATCGACGTCAAAGTCGGGCATTGATACACGTTCAGGGTTTAAGAAACGTTCGAACAGTAGGTCATAACGCAGTGGATCTAGGTCGGTAATTTTTAAACTATAGGCAACCAAGGAACCTGCACCCGAACCACGGCCTGGACCAACAGGGACGCCATTACCTTTAGACCATTGAATAAAGTCCATGACAATCAGGAAGTAACCTGGGAATTGCATGGTCAGGATGATCCCAACTTCATAAGCCAAACGTTCATCATAAGGCTTACGAATTTCTGGCCAGTCGTCACCACGTTGTTCGACAGGATATAAATGCGCTAAACGTTCTTCTAAACCTTCTTTTGATAAATGTTCAAAATAGGTGTCAATTGTATGACCTTCAGGAATTGGATAATCGGGAAGGTCGTGGAAGCCTAAACGTAATGACACATTACAGCGTCGCGCAATGTGATAGGTATTTTCTATAGCCGTTGGAATGTCTGCAAACAGCTCCGTCATTTCCTCGGCAGTTTTAAAATACTGTTCAGGACTGTAATTTTTAGGGCGACGATTGTCACCGAGGACATAGCCATCGGCAATACAAACGCGTGCTTCATGTGCCTCGAAATCTTCTTTACGTATAAAATGCACATCGTTATGAGCAACCACACCAATGTTAAATTTCTTCGCAAGTTTTACTGCTTCGTGAATAAAGTCTTCTTCACCCGAGCGCTCAGTTCGTGTAATCGCTAGATAAACACGATTGCCAAATTTTTCGACCCATTCAGCTAACAGGGGTTCAGCTTTTTGCGGGTTAGAAGAGCAAAGCATTTTGCCGACATCACTTTGCATACCCAGTAAAACAATCAAATCTTGGTGTTGATTTAAAATCCAATCTTTTTTTACGCAAGGAATATCAAGCTGTTGACCTGAAATATAACCTTCAGAAACCAACTCTGTTAGACTGCGCCAACCTTTATTGGTCATCGCTAGAAGAGTAGCTTTGTGTTCAGCATCATTCAAACGAATGGTTGAACCAAATATGGGTTTAATGCCTTTATCTAAGCACTTTTTATAGAATTTTACAGCAGCATGTAGATTTGAAAGGTCAGTAATGGCCAGAGCGGGCATTTCATCTGCAGCTGCAGCTTTTACAAGATCAGGTATACGTACAATAGATTCAGTAATGGAAAATTCTGTAAAAATACCAAGATGTACAAAGTGCATAGATGAGTCCCTGCGAAAACAGCTGCTGATTTTAGCATGCTCTGAGATCAAACTTGCGTTTATTGCATGGCTTTATGCAGATTTATAAACTCACTGTTTAATCAATAAACGCTGTATGACAAACACCATTTAGCAAGCAATACCTTGATTAACTGAAAAAGCTATTAATTTGCTATTTTTAAAGTTGAAGGCTAGATTGCCAATATAGGGTAAATCATAGTTATGCGGCTCTTTCAGTACGGATTTTGCATGAGTGGTGAGAGTAAAATCACATAAGCCACTTCATTTGGATTGGCCAATTTTGCACTTTTGGTAAAGTCTTTTACAAATTGTTGATAGTCATTTTGGCTTATCAGATGTTTTGACCCAATTTGAATTTTAACGCGTATTTGAGTGGATTTATCCCATTCCATCCAAACATTCCCTTTGGTTTGTCCAAGTTGGGCGAAGCTGCTTTTATTTTTATAGAATGAATCATTTTTAACTTGAGAATTGTCCTCAGCATAAATTTCAAATTTTAGAAATTTACCTTTTGATGTGACATGAAATTCAGTATTGCCGGCACATTCTGAATATTCATATTTAAGCTTTACTGGATTTTTGCTGATTAATGCATTTGCTTTTGATGCAGGCAAGGGTCAGGCTAAGTCAACATCATTTACCTTAATACTAGTGACATAGTCATAATCAGCAATGGATGCAGATGCTGCTGAAGTGATGAATATCCACGTTGTGAAAAAAGTTAAGCGTAAAATTTGTGTTAGCAGTATTGTTTGCATGGGGAATATAAAATCCTGTTCTTTTGATATTTTGTACTCAATCAAGTTTTTGTAAACGTAATATTGAAGGTTATATTTTAAATTTTATGGTGTTGCTAATTTGCCGTCAAAATAATTTAAAACTAAAAAAAATTTTGGTTTAATTTTAGCTTAAAAAAAACCAAATCTTAAACATTAAAAAGCCCTCCGAAGAGAGCTTAAATATATGAATTATGCAGGCTTAGCGCAGTTTTGATAACCAGTCTCCCAGACTTTGAACAATTTGCACCAAAATCAACAAGACAATCACGGTCATGATGACCACGCTACTATCAAAACGTTGATAACCATAAGAAATGGCAAGATCACCGATACCGCCTGCACCTACTGCACCCGCCATGGCTGTTGCACCAATTAAGCTAATGGTTGCAGTCGTTAAGTTTAAAATTAAAGAGCTACGAGACTCTGGTAGGACAAATTTAGTAATGATTTGCAGCGGAGATGCACCCATCGCTTGAGCAGACTCAATGATGCCGTCATTCACTTCAAGCAACGAAGTTTCAATCAGACGACCAATGTAAGGACCAACATAGATTGTGAGGGGAACAATTGCAGCCCAAGTACCAATTGAAGTACCCACAATGACTTTGGTCAAAGGGATGACCGCAATCAAGAGGATAATAAATGGCAATGAACGCAGCGCATTCACAATCGGGTTCAAACCATGGTAGATGACACGATTAGGCAAAATGCCTTGTGGACGTGAGACATATAAAATCACGGCCTGGATAAAACCCCAAATACAGCCGAAGAGCATGGCGAAGAACACCATGTGAAAAGTTTCTTGTAGGGCAGTGACGAACTGATCCATAGACAAAGAACTTTTCCAAAAGGGTGCTGTAATTTGAGTCAGCCATTGAACAATTAAATCTCTCATTGCTGAACTCCTGCTTGAGTGACTTCAACCCCATGGTGTTCTAAGAACGCCACTGATTGTTGAATCAATGCTGCATCACCTAATAGCTGAACGAACATTTGACCAATTACCGCACCATTAATTTCAGTCATATTGGCAAACAAAATATTCAGGCTAATATCAAACTGTTTAATTACCGCTTGAATGACGGTTTCCTGTGCCGAACTGCCCAGAAATTTTAAACAATAAATACTGTTATGGTTTTGATTTTCTAGATTATTTAAAATATTAACAGGAAGCTGTTGCTGCAATACAGTTTGAATAAAGTTTTTGGTTGTATTGTGTTTTGGCTGACTAAAAATCTCTAAGGTTGAGCCGTGTTCGATGATTTTCCCTTGTTCCATCACCGCAACATAATCACAAACAGATTCAATCACATCCATTTCATGGGTGACCATGACAATAGTAATGCCTTGTTCTTGATTGATTTTCTTTAATAACGCCAATACCGAGTTAGTGGTTTGCGGATCGAGAGCAGATGTTGCTTCATCACACAGTAAAATTTTAGGATGATTGGCAAGCGCACGGGCAATCCCGACACGTTGTTTTTGACCACCAGAGAGCTCATCTGGATAGGCATTTTTCTTATGTTTTAGGTCAATAAATTCGAGCAACTCTTCTAAACGTTTTTGGCGTTCAGCTTTAGACACACCTAAAAGTTTAAGCGGCATTTCAATATTTTCTGCAACTGTTTTGGTTTGCAGTAAATTGAAGTGCTGGAAGATCATGCCAATATTGGTTCTTTCTTGACGCAGCTCTGCCGAATTTAAAGCAGTAAAGTCTTTATCATGAATAATAATTTGCCCTTCACTCGGACGTTCTAGCAAATTAATTAAACGGATTAAGGTACTTTTGCCTGCACCACTGTAGCCAATTAAACCGAAAATACAGCCATCTGGAATGTCCAGATTAATCTGATCCAGTGCTGTAACGGTTTGGCCTTTTAGCTCAAAATGCTTGGAGATATTTTTAAATTGGATCATAGCGTCAAAAAAGGGTTCAGAAATGAAAAAACAGGCAAAGTAAACTTTGCCTGTTTATTTGAAGAAATTATATTACTATTTTGCTTCAGTGAGGTAGCTAGTTGGTTTGTTTACATCAATTTTAGTACCACCAAAATGTTCATCGATGTAAGCTTTAACAGCTGGAGTGTGATAAAGCGCGCCTACTTTTTGTAGTACTGGGTCATTTTGACGGTCAGCAGCAACAGCAAGAATGTTCACGTTCATTTTTGTACTTTGATCGATTGGCTCATAGTAAACCGCATCTTTCAGTACGTTTAAACCACCTTCCATTGCAAGGGTATTACCCAAAACAATCGCATCAACTTCGTCTTTAACACGAACCGCAGTCGCCATTTGAATTGGTTTAATTACGATTTTCTTCGCATTTTCAGTTACGTCAGCAGGTGTGCCTTTTACATCGTCAAAATCTGCTTTAAGTTTGATTAAGCCAGCAGATTGAAGTAGTAACAATGCACGTGATTCGTTTGCGCCATCATTTGGAATCGCAATGGTTGCACCTGTTTTAAACTCTTCAAGTTTTTTAACTTTGCTTGAATAGATACCCATGGGTTCTAAATAAGTTGTCGAAAGCGGTGCAATTTTATCTTTATTGTTGTCATTGAACGCAACCATATAGGCATATGATTGGAATGCGTTAACATCAATTTCTTTATTCGCTACAGCAGTGTTCATAGACACATAGTCAGTGAAGTTTTTCACTTCAAGTTTAATGCCAGCTTCTTTGGTTTCAGGAAGCGAAGCAATGTAGCGCCAAATATCAGCATCCGAACCAGTCGAAGCCATAGTGACGGTTTGCACTTCTGCAGTGTCTTTTTGTTGTGCTGCGTCAGTTGCAGGAGCTTCTTGTTTACCACAGCCTGAAAGGCCAACAGATAAACCGAGAACTAATCCTAGGAGCTTTTTCATATATTCACCCGAGTAAATTTATAAAATTAATAAATTCACAAATCATATTATGGAGAGATTTACTTAAGTCTTTTATCAGACAGGCTGATAGATGCTTAATAATTTAAAATGCTACACAGACTTATACAATTAGATCTGAGTCTATTTCCAAATGGGAAAAGATAGCCATTGCAAGCTGCTGTAAACAAAAGATTTAATAAAGCAAATCTCTATATTTCGCTAGGCATCATATCAATTTTTTATTATTCAATATAGTGATTTAAAAAGTTATGCTTAGCACCAAAAATGTAAATGGAATATGTTTAATTAAATAATTTAATAAGTAAAAACAATATATTATTTATAATTAAACTATTTAAGTACGTCATTTGTATATGTTTAGGTCTATATAACAAATTTTAAAATGTATTGCTGAAAAAATGATAAAAATGAAATAAGTCCTGTCATACACAAAATTGGTAACATTCATATGTGAAAATAACGGAGAGTTTCAATCTAAGCTGAGTTGAAATATTTATTGGTATATTTGAAGTTCAACTCTGATTCATGGTTTTTCAAAATTTTAGATCTAAATCTGAGGAAGATTGAATCCGCAATATTGTTTAATATAAGCTGCTTAATAATTGATCATAATAAATTGCTATGTGAGGCACGCTATGTCAAATCAGTTTGATTTCGTCTCAGTTGTAAAAAAGCCTACGGTTCATTATGGCGGTAGATCTGTGAACCATGTATTAAAAATGGAAGATGGTAGTCAAAAAACCATCGGTGTATTTTTGCCATCAGAGCAACCCATGACGTTTGAGGCGCATGTGAAAGAACGTGTTGAAATCACATCGGGGCAGTGTGTTGTGCAAATTGGAGAGCAGGGCGAGTTTGTTCAATATACGTCTGGCGAAAGCTTTATTGTTCCACAAGATTCTATTTTCAAAGTGCAATGTACCGATGTTGTTGATTATGTATGCCATTTTGATTAAGTATGCTTAGACAGGTTTGCAGTTGCTTCAGCTTTACACCTTATGATTTTTTTATTTCTAAGTTATAGCAATTGATATTTTTATTGCTTAAACCCCGCACTTAGCGAGGTTTCTTATATGATTACATGAATGATTTTGCTGTCTTATAGGAAATCCTGTAGTAACTAAAATTAAGGTTTTTAACATCTTCTATAGCCACTGTTTGGCAGAGTTAATGTACTTTAGTTTTGCCGTGAATAATTATTCAATTAGCAAAAGGGGATGTGCAAGTAATCACTACGCTGTATTTCATACAGGATATGTTTATTTAAAGGATGCTCTAGTGGTACAAGTGGATGATTAAATTCACGGACTTTTTGCATACCAATGCGTTGCATGACATGTTCTGATGGTGTGTTTAAGCTTGCTGTAAAGGAAATAACTTTATCTAATCTTAAGTTTCGAAAAGCATGTTTAAGTACAGCTTTTGCACCTTCGGTGGCATAACCTTGATGCCAATATTGCGGTAGTAGTCGCCAGCCGATTTCAGGTGCATCGGCTATTTCAAACTCAGGTGGGTGTACGTGTAAGCCGATAAAGCCAATAAATTCGCCTGTGGCTTTAAGCTCGACGGCATATAAACCCCAACCACGTGTTTCTATTGCATCGCGTAGGCGTTGCATAAATGCAGTGGCTTCGGACGCATCAAGTTTGTTAGGGAAATAGCGCATGACGTCGTCGTCTGCACACATTTGGATGAAAGGGGCAATGTCTGAGTCTTGCCATTGGCGGAGGATGAGGCGAGGGGTGGTAATTGAAGCTGATGACATATACTTAGACCAAGATATAAGATGTTATCTATTAATCATTAAAATTTAATATAACATGGATGAAATTATGTTGGATGATCAACAGATTCAGAATCAAGAAACGCAAGTTTGTAGTAATCCTGCTTGGATGGTTCATCTAAAACCTTTTTCAGCAATCATTAGTGAACAACAACCTAGGATTAATTTTTCATTAGATCAGATCAATAACAATGATTATGAGGGAATGCAACTATCAAAAGTAATCGGAATTCTTTCTTTAGAAAGTGATGATAGTTTAGGTGCTTTAATTAGTTATGACGGAGCAATTGCAATCCCTCAAAGCGAAAATTTTCCAACACGCTTTGATGGTATTACTAAATTAAATGAGATTTTGTGTTGCTTGTTATTAGGTGGGATCCATGCAGAGGTCTTGCATCCTCATGAGTTAGATGTAGGTACATTATATGAAAAGCAAAGTTTGTTTTCTAATTTGCCATCGCTTCATAATCAATTAAGATGCAATTGGGCATCTATATCTGAACGATATGTACCGTTGATGCATCCTAGAGTTTTACATTTTAATGATCTAAGACTCGCTTATAATGCTGGGCAGGAAATAATAAAGTCAATTCCATCTTTTACACCATTCTTTCTATTAAATGGTTATACATCTTTAATTAATCAAAACAATAATGATGCGCTTAATAATTTGTGGATTGTAGTTGAGCAAATTACAGAAATTTTATGGAAGAAAATTTATATTAAATGTAAGGATAGCTATCCAAGACAAGTAAGATGTTTACATACAACATGGGAAGAAGCTAAGTTTTTAAAAAATATAGCAACTAAGCATAAACTTTTAAGGTTAGCCAAAATTATCTCAAGACAAAATTATAAGAAATTAGAGAGTGCCCGAAAATCTCGAAATAAACTAGTGCATACTGGAAGGCGTCCAGAATATGAAGTAATTTTTGAATTGTGGCAAATATTATCCGAGTTGCTTGAGGTAGCTACTTGTAGAAGAAATATAGGCCTTAGAAAAATAAAAGTCGGGAAAGAATTAAACTGGAGTAATCCACAAGATACTAATTTTGATGAATGGAAAGAATTAGTAGCTCAAATGAAATAAAAATTATAAATAAAAACCCCGAACGAATCGGGGTTTTTATTTAATCTAAATATAGATTAAGCATTTTCACGCGCAATTGCACGGTAACCAATATCTTTACGGTATTGAACGCCGTCAAAGGTTACTTTTTGGCAAAGTTCTAAGGCTTTCGCTTGAGCTTCACCAATGGTGTTTCCAAGCGCAGTCACGCACAGTACACGGCCGCCAGCAGTCACAATATCACCATTCTCAAGTGCTTTAGTGCCTGCATGGAAAACTTTAGCATCAGCCATTTCTGTGTCTAAGCCAGAAATCACGTCACCATTGCTAGAAGTTTCAGGGTAGCCCTTAGACGCAAGTACGATACCTACAGTCTTACGCTCATCCCATTCAGCTTCTGCAGGTAAGTTACCCGCAATACCTGCTTCAACTAGGTCAACTAAAGATGATTTTAAACGCATCATAATGGGTTGAGTTTCAGGGTCGCCAAAACGACAGTTGAACTCGATCACTTTAGGTTGACCTTGCTCATCAATCATTAAGCCTGCGTATAAGAAACCTGTATAAACGTGACCGTCTTTTTTCATACCTTCAACGGTAGGACGCATCACTTCATTCATGGTTTTTTCAAATACGTCAGCAGTCACTACAGGCGCGGGAGAGTATGCACCCATACCGCCCGTGTTCGGACCTTGGTCACCTTCAAAGATACGCTTGTGATCTTGTGAAGTTGCCATTGGCAAGATGTTGTCGCCATCAATCATACAAATGAAAGACGCTTCCTCACCTGCAAGAAACTCTTCAATAACCACACGTGAGCCAGCATCACCAAACTTGTTGCCTGAAAGCATGTCATCAATTGCATCGAATGCTTCTTGATTGGTCATGGCAACAATTACGCCTTTACCAGCAGCAAGGCCGTCAGCCTTGATTACAATCGGCGCGCCATTTTTTTCAACAAATGCTTTCGCTGCATCTACTTCTGTAAATACATCATAAAAAGCAGTTGGAATGTTGTGGCGTTTTAAGAAATGCTTAGCAAAAGCTTTAGAGCCTTCAAGCTGCGCTGCAAATTGAGTTGGACCCCAAATTTTTACACCTGCTTCACGGCAAGCATCCACCACACCATTTACAAGTGGTGCTTCAGGGCCAACCACGATTAAATCAACGGCATTGTTTTTTGCAAAGTCGATAATTGCAGCATTGTCTAAAATGTTAAGTGCAACATTTTCGCATTTATTTTCAGTTGCAGAACCCGCATTACCCGGTGCTACAAATACTTTTGCGACTTTGTCATCTTGTGCGATTTTCCATGCTAATGCATGTTCACGACCGCCATTACCCAAAACTAAAATATTCATCGGTTCATACTCCATGAATCGAAAATGACATAAAGTCCTCAGCCTAAAAATAGGAGAGGACTTTATGCAAGATTAGAAATCTGTTTTAAACCACATGTATGACTTTGTCATTACATTCTAAGCACTGTGCTTAGTGGCGGAAATGACGCATGCCAGTGAAGACCATTGCAATACCCGCTTCATCAGCAGCAGCAATTGTTTCTTCATCACGCATAGAACCACCCGGTTGGATAATGCATTTGATACCCGCTTTCGCAGCGTTATCAATGCCATCACGGAATGGGAAGAATGCGTCAGATGCCATTACCGCACCTTCAACCACTAAACCAGCATGTTCAGCTTTAATTGCAGCAATACGAGCAGAGTTAACGCGGCTCATTTGACCTGCGCCAACACCAATGGTTTGACGACCTTTTGCATAAACAATAGCGTTAGACTTAACGTATTTCGCAACTTTCCAAGCAAAGATTAAGTCATCAATTTCTGCTTCAGTTGGCGCACGTTTAGTCACAACTTTTAAGTCATCTTTCGTGATCATGCCTAAGTCTTGGTCTTGAACCAACAAACCGCCATTCACACGTTTGTAATCTAACTGAGCTTTACGTTCAGTAATTGCAGGAAGCTCGCCGCATACGAGTACACGTACGTTTTTCTTCGCGCCAGTCACTTCAAGCACGCCTTCAGCAACGCTTGGAGCAATGATCACTTCAACAAATTGACGGTCAACAATGGCTTGCGCAGTTGCAACATCTAATTCGCGGTTAAATGCAATGATGCCGCCGAATGCAGATTCAGGGTCAGTTGCATAAGCAAGGTCATAAGCCGCTTGGATGCCGTCTAAAGATACTGCTACGCCACATGGGTTTGCGTGTTTAACGATTACACAAGCAGGTTTAGCGAATGATTTAACACATTCAAGTGCTGCGTCAGTGTCTGCGATGTTGTTATAAGATAGTTCTTTACCTTGAAGCTGTTTCGCAGTTGAAACTGAAGCTTCAGTCGCTGTGTCTTCTACATAGAAAGCAGCAGATTGATGCGGGTTTTCACCGTAACGTAAGTCTTGAACTTTGTTCAATTGAGTATTGAAAGTACGCGCAAATTTATCTGCTTGACCTTCTTCCTTACCTACGCGAGCGCCTAAG
Source organism: Acinetobacter sp. YH01024 (assembly GCF_013420195.1). Taxonomy (NCBI): domain Bacteria; kingdom Pseudomonadati; phylum Pseudomonadota; class Gammaproteobacteria; order Moraxellales; family Moraxellaceae; genus Acinetobacter; species Acinetobacter sp. YH01024. Next base: position 105,049 of record NZ_VOYQ01000002.1, on the reverse strand, counting down.
TAAGAAGCGATCATACCGTCGTATTGAGCAGTATGTTCAAATGCTTTAACCGCAAGGTCAAAACGAGTTGCATGTGAAAGTGAACCTTCAGCTTTAAGCTCAGCAACGACAGTTGCATAGTCAGCAGCATTTACCACGATACCAACAGAAGCATGGTTTTTCGCAGCAGCACGAACCATAGTCGGACCACCGATATCGATGTTTTCAATCGCATCAGCAAGTGAACAGTTTGGTTTTGCAACAGTTGCAGCAAACGGATAAAGGTTAACAACTACAAGATCGATTGCATCGATGTTGTGTTCAGCCATCACAGCTTCGTCTAGACCGCGACGAGCTAAGATACCACCATGAATTTTCGGATGTAGCGTTTTTACACGGCCGTCCATCATCTCTGGGAAACCTGTGTGCTCTGAAACTTCAACTACGGCAACATTATTGTCTTTCAACAATTTGTATGTTCCGCCAGTAGATAAAATTTCTACCCCTAGAGCAGCAAGTTCTTGTGCAAATTCAACAATTCCAGTCTTGTCAGACACAGAGATTAAAGCGCGTTTAATAGTCATGATCTTCGTCACAGTTTTCAAGGAACAGATTAAAACAAAATTAGCAAAATGCAGGTTAAAAAAAATGCCTGCGGAAGCCGCAAGCATTTTATCATTTATTCACTCATTAAACCGTGAGCTTTCAACTTTTTACGTAAAGTACCACGGTTTAAGCCGAGAATCTCAGCAGCACGGGTTTGATTACCACGTGTATATTCAAGAACTACAGATAGAAGAGGCTTCTCCATTTCCGCCAGCACCATATCGTATACCTGAGATGGTTGCTCGCCTTGCAATTGTGCAAAGTAATGGCGAACTGCGCGATCTACGTGAATACGAAGAGCGACATCAGATTGTGCAGTAAAAATAGGAGATTTGCTATTCATGCGAATTAATCCGAAAAATCAAATATCACTTGGGTAAAGTGATTTGTTAAAAGTGGTCTATAAACTTGAATGAACTCCGTTTTAGTTCCTAATGCGGAGTTCTAAAACTTGTACATTACTTGTAGCTTGACACAACTCGCAAAATTGTTCGAAAAATAAGCGTAACAATAGATTAATAATTGTTACAGCCTAAAAAACAAACAAAAAATCTACTCAATACGCAATAAATATTAAAGCGCACGGTTGGGATTGTATTTGTTGTGAAAAATTAGCGAGGAGTTTGCAGCACAAAGCTTTCGTGGCGCGTATCATACCATTGTCTAGGAAAAAGTGAGCAAGAAAACTGCATTTTTTTTATGTTTTTTTTACTTTTTTAATAGTTTTTTTCAATATTAGGGGCGAATCAACTCAATTGAATAATTATCGAAGCTTTTGCGTGCAATTGGTAGGCTAAATTGGAATTTAAAAGGACTACTTTTTGGGATCCGTTGGATGCCATGCAGACTTTCGTCCAAATACTCTTCAGGTAAAAGCGTATAGTTTGCTATTTCAGTACCATTTTCTTTTAGTGAAATTTTCATATTGGGTAAGGCAAGGCTACGGTCATGAAAATTGATCATTTCACCAGTAAAACGTGTTTCATTATTTCCAATGCTACGAATTTTGACTTTTTTGGTACTAATTAAACTGTAGTGTTCTTCGAGACGTGAACAATTAAAGACATCACACACTGCTGTGAATGCAGCACCCATTACTGGGCTGTTTTTTAAATATTGAGGATTGAACCAGAAAAACTGGAATATAAGTGCACCAAATAAGAAGGCATTAATACAGAACCACATAAAATAGTTCAGTGGGGTACGTTTTTTATCCTTTTCAGCCTGTTCTGCCCAATTTACAGCAGGAAGGTTGCCGATCGGTTCGGTGCTGAAATAATTTAAGTTATTTAAATAAGTTTTTAGATCGATATTAGAGTTTTCGACTTTTTGATCAAATAGTTTTAATAAATGGTGGGTTGGTGTTTCTTCAACAGTCACTGGTGTAAGCGTATTATTAAATTCGCTGACATTAATAATAGTATTGGAGTTTTTTTGAGGTGCATTTTCTTGCTCAGGGGTAGAAAAAGACAACGCTTTATCTACCACCAAATGAGACAGTGAATTAAAAGATGTAGAGCACTTTGGGCAACAAACCATGCCCTGAGCGACAGTAAGCTGCGGAACAGTTACTTTATATGTTGTAAAACAAGTTGGGCAGTTAGTTAATTTGTCGCTCATAAGTACACATTTTAAATTTTAATACTGTTGGCGTTTACCCGAAATTCGGCACCATGTTTCGTCACGTTTTTCTACGTCTAATATATCAAAAAATTCAGAATAAACACTAGAAACATCAGAAACTTGCTCTTCAATTACACCTGCAAGTGCGAACTCGCCCTCAGATTTAATTAAAGTTGAGAATTCTGCAGCCAAGGCCATTAGAGGGCCTGCAAGAATATTAGCAACAAACACATCGGCTTTTTGTCCAGCGAGCTCTTGGTTGAACTCTTCAGGTAGGCCTACATACAGATTTTCCAGTACACCATTCAATTCTGCATTTTGTTGTGTTGCTAAAACGGCTTGTGGGTCAATATCAGTGGCATAAACTTTTTTGGCACCCAAAAGTAAAGCGGCAACACCTAAAATACCAGAACCACAACCGTAGTCGATTACGATTTTATCCTTAAGATCAACTTTACCTAACCATTGTAGGCATAAGAATGTTGATGCATGGTTACCAGTACCAAATGCCAGACCTGGGTCTAGTTTGATGTTTACGGCGTCTGCTTCTGGTGCTTCCATCCATTCTGGTACGATCCAGTATTTTTCACCAATTTTAATAGGCTCGTAAGCATCCATCCATGTGCGTTCCCATTCTTGGTCTTCAATGAATTCGCTACGCATTAGTGCTTCAGGAAGTTGAGCTTTAATAAATGTTTTTAATGCAGCAACATCAATTTCTTCATCATCTTCTTGTGCATAGATACCAGTAACGATCACTTTATTCCAAAGTGGTGTTTCACCTGGAAGTGGTTCAAGTAAATCCTGATTTTCTGCATCATCTAGCGTGACACTGACTGCACCTAAAGAACTGAGCAGCGTTTCAGTGTAATCAACTTGAGCTTTTTCAACAGTAATATGAATTTGTAACCACTTCACGGACATAACCTAAATGAGTTTTATAAAAAGCTATTGTAACGGAACTCGGCAACTTGCAGCTAGCGATTATCAAAATTGACAAAAAATAAAAGGATGCACGTAGCATCCTTTTAATTTTTCAATGACTTAACTTTTAATTGTTTCGGTTGTAGTTGTCGAGATTGGTGCAAAACGCGTAATTAGGAAGCCAAATACAGCGGCAAAGATGTACATAAAGATTGAATATACCGCCGCAGGCATTGCTACAGCAGAGCTTGCCATCACCGTTAAGGCGATGGTCATGGCTAACGTACTGTTATGAATACCGATTTCAAATGCACAAGCACGTGCCTGAGCACTATTGATGCCGAACAGTCTTGGAACAAAATAACCGATACATAAGCTGAAAATACAGAATAGAACCGTAGCTAAGCCAACTTGGGTTAGATAAGCCGCAATATTATGTCGTTCAGAGTAAATAGCACCGATAATAATTAAGATGAGAAAGACCACAGCAAAGATGCGGAGTGGTTTATGCAGTTTCTCAGTCAGTTTAGGTGCATAGTGACGAAGCAGCATGCCTATACAGACGGGGATGATAATGATGCCGAAAACTTGGAGGATTTTTCCAAACTGCAGACTGATTTGTTGCCCTTCTTGCATGAAGTGCATGATCGAAAAATTCACGATCAATGGAAGGGTTAATGCTGCAATGACTGAGTTGATGGCGGTCAGGGTAATATTTAAAGCCAAGTCACCTTTAAATAGATAGCTAAATAAGTTAGCTGTGCTACCACCGGGTGAGGCTGCGAGTAGCATCAATCCGACAGCAAGCAGTGGTGGTAATGCTAGCAGTTTACATAGTAGAAAGGCGATACCAACAAGCAACACGAGCTGGCAAAATAATGCGATCAACACGGCTTTAGGGTGCTTGGTGACACGTGCGAAATCTTTGGGGGTAAGTTCTAACCCAAGCCCGATCATAATAAAGGCCAGTGCTAATGGCAAAAGAACCGTAATAATTCCAGAATCCATCTTATTTATTCTCCTTGAGCATATTTAATGGTTTTTCACCAAAGTCCTTATGGTGATTGCGTTAGAAAAAATAGTTTAGGTTTTCACTTGTTGAATCAAGTGACTGCCACGGCGCGTCAAAATAAAACCAAATAAGGTCGCCAATAAATACATAAAAATAGAATAAACACCGGCAGGTATCGCCACTGTGGTGTTTTCAAGCACACTCAGTGCGATGGTTAGGGCGATACTGGTGTTATGAATACCAATCTCAAAGGTACACGCACGAGCCTGTTTTTCAGGCACACCCGAGAGGAATGGAATTAAGTAACCCAAAAATAGTCCACTGAAACAGAGTAAACAGGTTGCAATGCCGACGCTGGCAAAATACGTAATAATGTTGGATTGTTCGCGCAAAACTGCGAGTGTAAAGATAAGAATTAATAAAAAAATAGATAACATTCGCATCGGTTTGTTGATGTGATATGCAATGGTCGGAAAGGAGTTACGAATAAACATACCGAAACATACCGGTATCAAAATAATCAGAAATACATGGGTGATCTTATCGATAGGCATGCCAATACTGGTACTTTCACCAACAAAATGCAAAATGGAAAGGTTGACAATAAAAGGCAATGTAAAGCACGAAACAACTGAGTTAATGGCCGTTAAGCTAATATTTAATGCAACATCACCTTTATATAGGTAGCTATAAAGGTTTGCTGTGGGGCCACCGGGTGAAGCCGCAAGCAACATGAGCCCGACCGCGAGTAAAGGGGGTAACTCAAGCAACTTACACAGGAAAAACGCAATGCTGGTCAGTAGAATAAGCTGAGTAAATAAAGCGATGAAAATAACTTTTGGATAGCGTCCAACGCGTAAAAAGTCTTTGACTGAAAGTTCAAGTCCCAAACCCATCATCATAATGGCTAAAGCAATGGGTAGAAAAAATGCAAATAATCCCGAATCCATGGAATTTCCTGATATTTTTATCCTTATAGTGTTTTTGAGTTTATCTCAGTTTGATAAATAAGCAATAAATAAAAGCGAGTAAAAACTGATGTTTTACCCGCTTTATTTTTGATCTGTTAATTGGTCGATATTTTTATCGACAACTGTTTATTTAGGACGAGGAGGAGTGAACCCTAAAGCACATTTTCCTTTAATTTCTTGTCCATTAATCGTTGCAGTAGTGGCTTTTGCATCTGCACTACATGTGCTTAATAATTCGGCTTCTTCGCCATGAAGATTTGCATTTTTGGAAGAACTAAAAAATTGTGGTTCGCAAGTACCATTCCAGATAATACCGCGATAGGCAAATGAAACTTGAGCGCCTTGGCTTTTACCTTTACAGACTTGTTGATATCGCTGTGCATCATACACTTTCTCAACTTTATCATTGGCTGAGGCAGCAAGTGGTGATAAACATAAACCGCATAAAACCGTGGATAGCAAAATATTCTTATTCATGCTTATAGTCCTTATGATTCTCATGGGATCTATAACAGAATAAAAAATCATGAGAATAAAACAACAATCTTCGAGTAACATTTGCTTGAGAAATGTATATTTTTATGTGGAATATGCAAAGTATGTATGTTCATAAAGAAATATATAGGCATAAAACAGTAGCCAATAACAATAAAATCGAGTTAATCAGTCAACTTATCGGTGAATTTTTGCTATAATCTTCCGTCATCCTTTTTTAATCTCCTTTACCACTATGCATTATCCTAAAGTTTACGATGTCATTGTTATCGGCGGCGGTCACGCGGGTACTGAGGCAGCTCTTGCTGCGGCACGTATGGGTCGACAGACTTTACTCTTAACTCATAATATTGAGACTTTAGGGCAGATGAGCTGTAATCCAGCCATTGGTGGTATTGGTAAATCACATTTAGTACGCGAAATTGATGCGCTTGGCGGTGCAATGGCATTGGCTGCCGACAAAGGCGGTATTCAATTCCGTATTTTAAACTCACGTAAAGGTGCGGCTGTTCGTGCGACTCGCGCACAGGCTGACCGTATTCGTTATAAAGCTGCGATTCGTGAAACCTTAGAAAATCAAGCGAACTTGGATATTTTCCAACAAGCAGCTGATGACCTTATTGTTGAAGGCGATACTGTTAAAGGTGTAGTCACCCAAATGGGTATTCGCTTTGATGCGAAAACTGTTGTATTGACTACAGGTACATTCTTGGGTGGTGTGATCCACGTAGGTCTAAATAATGCTTCAGGCGGTCGTGCGGGCGATCCTCCTTCAATTTCATTGGCTGCGCGCCTTCGTGAATTGAACTTACCTGTAGGTCGTTTAAAAACTGGTACACCACCACGTATCGATGCACGATCAGTTGATTTCTCTGTGATGACGCCACAGCCGGGTGATTTCCCATCTCCAACTATGTCGTTCATGGGTGATGCGTCGATGCATCCTGAGCAAATCAATTGCTATATCACACATACCAATGAAAAAACTCACGATATCATTCGTGGCGGCTTAGACCGTTCACCAATGTATACCGGTGTGATTGAAGGTGTGGGTCCACGTTACTGCCCATCGATTGAAGATAAAATTCATAAATTTGCCGATAAAGATTCGCATCAAGTGTTCTTGGAACCTGAAGGTCTGGACACACATGAGCTTTATCCAAACGGTATTTCGACTTCTTTACCATTCGACGTTCAGTTTGAATTGGTTCGTTCGATTCGTGGTATGGAAAATGCGCACATTTTGCGTCCGGGTTATGCAATTGAGTATGATTATTTCAACCCACAATCATTGAAATTCTCGTTAGAAACCAAATCGATTAATAACCTGTATTTTGCGGGTCAAATTAACGGTACAACAGGTTATGAAGAAGCGGGTGCACAAGGTTTGCTTGCAGGCTTAAACGCAGCACGTCGTGCATGGGATCAAGAGCAATGGACACCAAAACGTGATGAAGCGTACATGGGTGTATTGGTTGATGACTTGATTACTTTGGGTACTAAAGAACCGTACCGTATGTTTACTTCGCGTGCGGAATACCGTTTGATGTTGCGTGAAGACAATGCGGATCAGCGTTTAACTGCGATTGGCCGTGAAATGGGTCTGGTGGATGATGCGCGTTGGGATTCGTTCTGCCAAAAAATGGAAGCAGTTGAAACTGAAAAAGGACGTTTACAACACCTTTGGGCAGCGCCAAACAATCCACTAGGCAAAAAATTCGTTGAAATGACTGGTGATGACCTGTCTAAAGAAACCAATGCAATTGATTTGTTAAAACGTCCAAATATCAACTTTGCGCAAATTGCTGAATTGACGGGTTCAGAAGTTTCAGCATTTGTGGGTGAGCAAATTGAAATTGCAGTGAAATATGCGGGTTATATTAACCGTCAGCAAGAAGACGTTGCGCAAATGAAGCGTTTGGAAGATACACGTATTCCTGCTGATTTTGATTATGATGTCGTTTCTGGTCTTTCACGTGAAATCACCATGAAGCTGAAAAATGTATTGCCTGAAACATTGGCACAAGCAAGCCGTATTCCGGGTGTTACACCTGCGGCTGTTCAATTGGTGATGATTACGATTCGTAAGAATAACCAAGCGAAAAAATCTGCATAATTTTTCAGCTGAAAGAAAAACCCGCTAGATGCGGGTTTTTTATTGCTTAAAAATTATTGGCTGTTGGTATTTGATCGGATTAAATGAATATTTTGATCATCATTAGTTTTAGCTATGGTTTGATTATTAAAATCTTCCATAAACCTAAGTGATTGATAATGAATTATAAATGCAAAAAATAAGATCTAAAACTATTGATATACAAAGTTTTAAGTCTTAATGGTGGGCTTTTGGTCGTGTGAATTCCGACCTTTGTAGTGGTATTTATTCTACCCAATAAAGCCGAAACTTCAGGGCATGGCGTACAAGTGGGTTTACGCTACATGAATGGAGTTCGATTATGGCAAATCAACAATCGGGAAAAATGCAAAAATTTCTAACGGTATTTTTGTGTTTCTGGGTAGCATTTTTTGAAGGTTTTGACCTACAAGCACCCGGTATCGCAGCAAAGGGAATCGCAGCGACATTTTCCTTAGATCAGGTACAAATGGGCTATGTGTTTAGCTTAGGTGTGTTTGGTATGTTATTTGGCGCGTTCTTTGGGGGGCGTGTCGCTGACTATTTGGGACAGAAGAAAGTCCTGATGTTGTCGATTTTTATCTTCGGTGTATTTATGTCTATCACGGCAGTTGCACCAAGCATTGAAATTTTATATATCGCACGATTCTTTACAGGTTTAGGTTTGGGTGCTGCGATGCCAACGATGATCTCGGTGGTGGGTGATGAAGCGACGGATGCTAACCGTGGGCGCTTAAATAGTTTGATGTACTGTGGCTTACCCGTAGGTGCAATCTTTGTTGCTGGCTTGGGTATTGTCTTTAAAGATATCTCATGGCATACACTATTTTTAATTGGTGGTTTAACGCCTTTAATCTTGATTCCATTCATGGCGCTTATCTTAAAAGATAAGCGTACAGAAAAAGTTCAGGCAGAAACCAAGGAAACGGTTCCACCGATGGGGCAAATCCTTTTTGCTGAACAGCGTTATAAGTATACATTGCCGCTCTGGCTGAGTTTCTTCTTTACCTTAATGGTGAACTATATTCTGATCAGTTGGTTGCCTAACTTGCTTATGGAACAAGGGTTGGAAAAGCAACAAGCTTTTATGATCATGTTGATGTTCCAAGTGGGCGCAGTGATTGGTACGCTGGGTTTAGGCTACTTGCTGGATCGCCTAAAATTATGGCAAATGGCAGTGATTATCTATTCAGGTTTGTTTGTGGCATTGTTTGTGCTGTTTACAACAAATTCCATTCCTGTACTCATTGCTGCAGGCATCATGGGCGGAATTTTCTCTACAGGTGGTCAATCGATTTTGTATGGGATCTCTCCAATTTTCTATACACCAGCTGGGAAAGTGACAGGTGTGGGAAGTGCAATTTCATGGGGACGTTTGGGTGCAATGACAGGTCCATTACTTACAGGCAAGATTTTGGCGCTAGGTCTAGGAACGACAGGTATTTTAATTGCAAGTGCGCCGGGTATTGCTTTGTCGGCTATCGCGGTGGCTGCATTATCTGCCTATAAATCATCCCTCAAGAAATAATCGAAATCAGTCATATTTAAAGGAGCTACGGCTCCTTTTTTATTGAATAAATATCTTTAGCTGAAACTAAGTTTTGTTAGAATAAATCTAATATTCATGAATAAATTTACTTCTATGTCTTATCAATTGATCGAACTTGATATTTCTCCTTCAGATAACATTCAGTGTCCACATTGTCAGCAGCAAGTGATTGATTGGTCAGAAGAGCAGTATGTACAGCCATGTGAGCATGTGCTGTTTATTGCAATGGATATTGGTTTTGAGTTTATTACCGATGAATTTGAGCAAACTATGCAGCATACAGTCGATGACTTGCATGCCAATGATGATCAATATCATATGTTTACTGAAATTACCGCCTCAAGTTTCCCTGAGTTTCTGATATATAAGTCTGATTTAGGGGTGGAAGGTTATTCACGTTATGTCGGCTTTACGGCATAAAATATTGCTAAAAAATCTCAAAATAAAAAAGCCAGTTAAGTGACTGGCTTTTTTAATGAAAATCAGAAAATTAACTTTCTAATTCTTCTTCGACATCATCTTCGGCACTGTCCATACCGAGTTCTTTAAGTTTACGGGTTAAGGTATTACGACCCCAACCTAAAAGTTCTGCAGCATGGCGCTTACGCCCACGTGTTTGCTGTAGTGCTGCATTGATGAGGGTGCGTTCAAACATTGGTGTGGCAATGTCGAGAATTTTCATCTCACCATTTTTAAGTTTTTGTACGGCCCATTGACCAAGTAACTCATCCCAGTGATGCACACCAATACGATCAATCCCTTGAGCAGCAGGGTTGCCATCTGTGCCTTGAATTGGAATCTGTTTTAATTCAGACGGTAAATCTTCTGGATAAACTTCACGGCCTGTGATCATAACCGTTAACCAACGACAGGTATTTTCAAGCTGACGCACATTACCTTGCCATGGCAGTTTTTGCATGTATTCTTGCGTTTCAGGACGCAGAATCTTCGGACTTACCCCAAGTTCTTTGCCTGCACTTGCAAGGAAATGCTGTGCAAGCATCGGAATATCTTCACTACGATGTGCAAGTTTTGGAATATGAATACGAATCACGTTTAGACGGTGGTACAAGTCTTCACGGAAGCGACCTTCATGTACTAACTTTTCTAAGTCTTGGTGCGTTGCAGCAACGATACGGACATCCACCTTGACTGGGATGTGACCACCGACACGGTAGAATTCGCCATCCGCTAAAACACGCAGTAAACGTGTTTGAGTTTCAAATGGCATGTCGCCAATTTCATCAAGGAAAAGAGTCCCGCCATTGGCTTGTTCGAAACGCCCTTGACGCTGTGTGTTAGCACCGGTGAATGCGCCTTTTTCATGACCAAATAATTCAGTTTCGATCAAATCTTTTGGAATTGCTGCCATATTGAGCGCAATAAAAGGTTTGTTGCCACGTGGTGAATGCTTATGCAGCGCATGCGCAACCAATTCTTTCCCTGTGCCTGATTCACCATTAATTAATACAGTAATGTGTGATTGAGAAAGACGACCAATGGCACGGAAGACTTCCTGCATAGCAGGAGATTCACCAATAATCTCTGTAGATTGAATCGGTTGAACGGTTTTAGCAGATTCTTGTTGTTGTAATTTGGCGATATGTAAAATTGCACGGTTTACAAGGGCTAAGGCTTCATCAATATCAAAAGGTTTTGGTAGATATTCAAATGCACCCGTTTGATAGCTCGACACAGCAGATTCTAAATCTGAATGTGCGGTCATGATGATCACAGGTAAGTCAGGGTAGTTGCCTTTGACTTTACCTAAAAAGGTCAGTCCATCAATACCTGGCATACGGATGTCCGTCAAAATAACATCTGGCGCATCGACACTTAACTGATCTAAAGCGGATTGTGCTTCTTCAAAACTGGTAACATCAAAACCTTCTTCTTTGAATGTTTTTTCCAGCACCCAACGCATGGCGCGATCATCATCGATGACCCAAATCTTATTACGCGACATGATCTGACTCCCAAGGTAAATATAGGCTAAATACTGTTTTTCCTGGAACTGATTGGCATTCAATCATTCCGTTATGTTGATGCATAATATTTTGTGCAATGCTAAGGCCGAGACCTGTGCCTTTCGCTCGTCCTGTCACTAAAGGATAAAATACGGATTCTAATATTTCTTGTGGGACACCCGGTCCATTGTCCTCGATGTCAATGCGTACCGCAGAACGTTTTAATACACCATTGATGGTGACTAAGCGTTGAATACGTGTGCGCAAGGTCAGTTCTGGTTGATGCTCAACAAAGAACTCTTTATTTTCAGTCATCGCCTGAACAGCATTAACACTGATATTCAGCATGACCTGAATTAATTGATCACGATCTGCCAGTACATCTGGTAAAGAAAGGTCGTAATCACGGGTGATTTTAATTTTCTTTTTAGTTTGGTTGACGATCAGTGAACGAACACGTTCAAGGGGTTCATGGACATTGACTGGTTCGTAACTTGGTAATTGTCTTGAACCAAGCATAGTGTCAGCAAGATTACGTAATCGGTCTACTTCACTAATAATAATGTCGGTGAATTCGCTGTACTTCGGATCATTTAAACTACGCGCTAAAAGTTGTGTCGCCCCACGGATACCACCAAGTGGATTTTTAATTTCATGAGCAACACCACGAATCAGTTGTCGTGCAACTTGATGTTGTTGAATCAGGTTTTCTTCTTTAGAGATTTTTAACATTCGGTCGATTTGATTCAGCTCAATCAATAGCAAAGGGTGGTAGGGTTTACCTGAGTTGAGCTGTGACACGGTGTAATCAACATGAATGTCTTTAAAGTTGACATTAATCGTTGCTTCTCGGCGCGTATAGTGCTGACCGGAAGTTAGTGTATTCATTAATGCATCATGCGTATTGAACTCATCATCGGGCATATGGAGTAAATTTAATACAGGCTGACCTGATGCACGAAGTAAGCTGATGTCAAAAAGCGCTTCACAAGATGAATTTAAATAAAAAATATTCAGGTTGCTATCGACCAATAAAATGGCAGTGGTTAAATTATCCACTAAAAGCCGGTAATCAATCGTCATAGTCTGATCCATTAGCGAGAGGTTCCTGTCTTAAAATGGCGCAATGGCATCTTCATAAAGCAAATCGTTCAATCTAATAAGGTTCGAATTGATGCAAGTTATGCAAGATATAAGCCAACTATTTCAGAAATACGCTAAGTTTTGATGCTTATTTGAATAAATGCGCTTATTTAAGACTTTAAATAAAGTGTATAGCTGATTAAAAACAGGCTGTAAATCTAAAATGCATTAAAATGGTGCAAATGAAATTATATGGATGAATTTATAGCATTATTTTGGTGCGTGATATAAAGAGTGGCCTTTTCACCTGTTTTTATGTTTTGAAAAGACATACAATACGCGGATTATAGTGGAGCGCAGATTCATGAAATCCCCCAAAGTCGGTTTTGTTTCTTTAGGTTGTCCTAAGGCATTGGTAGATTCCGAACGAATTTTAACTCAGTTAAAGACTGAAGGTTATGATGTAGCATCAGATTATGATGGTGCCGATTTAGTAGTTGTAAATACATGTGGTTTTATTGAATCTGCAGTACAAGAGTCGCTAGATGCCATTGGTGAAGCGATGAGTTCAAACGGTCGCGTAATTGTGACTGGTTGTTTAGGTAAAGACGAAGACAAAATTCGCCAAATGCACCCAAATGTCTTAAAAGTGACAGGTGCTGCGGCATATCAAGAAGTGATGGAAGCTGTGCACGAATACGTGCCTGAGCCACCGAAACACAATCCGTTTATTGATCTAGTACCTGAACAAGGTATTCGATTAACACCAAAACATTATGCTTATTTGAAGATTTCAGAAGGTTGTAACCATCGTTGCACATTCTGCATTATTCCGAGCATGCGTGGTGATTTGGTTTCTCGTCCAGTAGGTTCAGTATTGACTGAAGCTCAAGCGCTGAAAAAAGCAGGCGTAAAAGAAGTCCTTGTGATTTCTCAAGATACATCGGCTTATGGCGTAGACACCAAATACAAATTGGACTTCTGGAACGGTCAGCCCGTTAAAACCAAATTCTATGACATGTGTGAAGCATTGGGTCAATTGGGTATCTGGGTGCGTCTGCACTATGTATATCCATATCCACATGTAGACGCTGTGATTGACTTAATGGCACAAGGCAAAATTTTGCCGTATTTGGATATTCCATTCCAACACGCAAGTCCTAAGATTCTAAAACTCATGAAGCGTCCTGCGCACAGTGAAAATACACTAGAGCGTTTAAAAGTTTGGCGTGAGAAATGTCCTGATCTTGTGATTCGTTCTACATTTGTTGTGGGCTTCCCGGGTGAAACTGAAGAAGACTTCCAAATGTTGCTTGATTGGTTAAAAGAAGCGCAGCTTGATCGTGTGGGTTGTTTTACTTACTCACCAGTTGAAGGCGCGACTGCAAATGATTTGCCAGATCATGTGTCTGAGGAAATCAAACAAGAGCGTTATGAACGTTTCATGCAAGTTCAGCAAGAAATCTCTGCTGCGAAATTGCAAAGCCGTATCGGTCAGAAAATGACAGTACTGGTGGATGATCTTGAAGAAGAGTTCCCAGTTGCTGTTGCACGTTCTTATGCAGATGCACCTGAAATTGACGGTAATGTTTTTGTTGAAGATATCGATAAGTCAGTGATTAAAGCAGGTGATTTACTTGAAGTAGAAATCACAGATGCAGATGAATATGACTTATTTGCAAAACTAATCTCGGTTAAGTCTGCTTAAACGATTCATTAAAAATAATTGAAATTAAATAATTCGGAGTTGATGATGCTTGATTCTAAAAAACCACGTTTTGGTCGCATCCTGCTTAAGCTTTCAGGTGAAGCTTTAGCGGGCAATAAAGAGATGGGTATCGATGCACAAGTGCTCGATCAAATGTCACTCGCAATTGCGCACCTTGTTGGTTTGGGTGTTCAAGTGGGTATCGTTGTCGGTGGTGGTAACCTTTACCGTGGCAGCCAGTTACAAAAAGATGGTTTGGTTGGCCGTGTAACAGGTGATCAAATGGGTATGTTGGCCACTGTAATGAACGGTTTGGCACTTCGTGATGCTTTGGTACGTCGTAATATCAAAACTCGTCTAATGTCAGCTTTACCCATTGGTGCTGTAGTTGAATCATATTCTAGCCGTGATGCAATTCGTCATTTAACTCGTGGCGAAGTTTGTGTATTTGTTGCAGGTACGGGTAACCCATTCTTTACGACAGATACAGCAGCATGCTTACGCGGTATCGAGATTGAAGCCAATCTTATCCTTAAAGCGACGAAGGTTGATGGTGTTTACAATAAAGATCCAAGCAAATATGAAGATGCAGTGAAATACGATGCATTAACATTTGACCAAGTTTTAGATGAAAAACTGGGTGTGATGGATTTAACTGCGATCTGCTTGTGCCGTGACCACAACGTTCCACTTCAAGTATTTGATATGAACAAATCTGGTTCATTACTTTCAGTGGTAATGGGTGAAAAAGAGGGTACTCACGTTACGAACTAATGTACGTGGGCCCTAAAGCTCTTTATACTACAAGCTATTTTAGAATTTACATCTTTTCGAATTAAGTAAGGAAGATCACATGATTAACGATCTTAAAAAAGACGCAGAAGACCGTATGAACAAATCTCTAGATTCTCTAGAGCATGGTTTTGCCAAAGTTCGTACAGGGCGCGCGCACCCATCAATTTTAAATGGTGTTATGGTTCCTTACTATGGCTCTGATGTGCCATTAAACCAAGTGGCGAACGTAGGCGTAGAAGATTCACGTACGTTACTTGTTCAGCCTTTTGAACGTTCAATGGTTGCTGCAATTGATAAAGCAATCCGTGAATCTGACTTGGGCTTAAACCCGATTACTGCTGATGCCATTCGTGTTCCTATGGCTGCATTAACAGAAGAAACACGTAAAGACATGCAGAAAGTTGCACGTAACGAAGCTGAAAATGCAAAAGTTGCGATCCGTAACATCCGTCGTGATGTTTTGGGTGATATCAAAGCATTGTTGAAAGAAAAAGAAATTTCTGAAGATGATGAGCGTCGTGCGGGTGATGACATTCAAAAAATCACAGACAAATTCGTTGCTGAAGTTGAAAAACGTCTGGCTGCAAAAGAAGCTGAATTGATGAAGGTCTAAGTTTTAATGACCTCATCTGAAGAAACTTCCCGTCTTCCAAAACATGTTGCCATCATTATGGATGGCAACAATCGTTTTGCCAAAAAGAATCAAATGCAAAAAGGTGAAGGGCATCGTTCTGGAAAGGACATCCTAGATCCCATCGTTGAACATTGTCGTAAAAGAAATATCCAAGCACTGACCGTTTTTGCTTTTTCGAGTGAAAATTGGAATCGTCCTCAGTTTGAGGTTGATCTGTTGATGGCTCTTCTCGAAGAAACCATTCATGAGCAGTTGCCGCGTATGGAAAAATTTAACATTTCCCTACGTTTTATTGGTGATCGTTCTCGTTTATCTCCTAACTTACGTGACTTAATGTTGCAAGCCGAACAAAGGACTGCTAATTTCGACAGCATGACTTTAACTATTGCAATTAGTTACGGTGGTATGTGGGATATGGCACAGGCTGCAAAACAAATCGCAGCAGATGTTTTAACTAACAAAATAAATCTTGAAGCAGTGGATGCTGAAGTCTTTGGTCAATATGTCAGTTTAAGTGATCTACCTCCGGTAGATTTGTTAATTCGTACAGGTGGTGATTTCCGTCTTTCGAACTTCTTGCTTTGGCAAGCTGCTTATGCAGAACTTTATTTTACCCAGACATTATGGCCTGAATTTACCATTGAAGAATTTGACGATGCACTAGCGGTATTTGGTGGTCGTGAACGTCGTTTTGGTAAGACCTCAGAGCAGATTCAACAAGAGCAGTTTGAGAATAAATAAATGTTAGAGCGGATAATAACCGCATTGGTACTGGTTTCAGTTGTATTGAGTTGCATGTTTGCAACCGAGTCTAAATACCCAATGCTTGTGCTGATGATTATTGCATCAGCTGTCGCGGGTTATGAGTGGTTTAAACTCATGCCGCGTAATACACAAAATGTGATTAAACCTTTCGCTTGGGGCTATGGTCTAGTCACTGCTATTCTTTCAGCACTAGCATTGCATTTTACTGATGTTGCATTACTGCTTTGGGCAGCTTCAATCTTTACTTGGATCTTAAGTGTCTATTGGGTGAAGTCTTATCCTGAATACGACAACTGGTATAACCCAAGTCTGAGTGGTATAGGCTTAGTCTTGGTTCCTGCTGCGGTAACTGCTATTTTTTCTGTGTGGATGAACTCACCTTGGTGGCTCATGTATCTGTTCCTGTTGGTATGGGGTGCAGACAGTGGTGCATACTTCGTGGGACGTAAATTTGGTAAGAAAAAACTTGCACCAGATGTGAGCCCAAATAAATCGATCGAAGGTTTATATGGCGGTCTATTCACTGCAATGCTAATTGTTATTGTTGTTGAAATTATTTATCTTGATTTAAGCATCGCTGAACATATTTTATTTTTAATACTTTCAGTAATAACGGTATTTAGTTCAGTACTTGGTGATTTATTTGAATCGATGATCAAGCGTCGTGCAGGGATCAAAGATTCTGGTCGTATTCTTCCGGGACATGGTGGTGTGCTGGACCGTATCGACTCGTTGCTTGCTGCAGCACCTATCTTTGCAGCAGGTATGTATGTTTTAAAATTAATTGGCGTAGATTTATAGATGTCACAATCTGTTTGTATATTGGGTGTAACAGGATCCATTGGTCAAAGTACTTTAAAGATTCTGCAACAGCACCCCGAAGAGTATTCAGTTTTTGCAGTCACTGCACATAGCCGAATTGTAGAACTTGTCGAAATATGCAAACAATATCGACCGAAAATCGCAGTTGTTCCATTCAATAAAGTGGATGAACTGCGCCAATTACTCGTAGCTGAAAAATTAACTGATATTGAAATCCTGCATGATGAAGCCGGATTAATCGCAGTAGCAGAACATCCACAGGTTGATGTGGTCATGGCAGCTATTGTGGGTGCGGCAGGGTTGCTACCTACATTGGCTGCTGCGAAAGCAGGTAAACGCGTGTTGCTTGCAAATAAAGAAGCGCTCGTGATGTCGGGTGACATCATGATTCAGACCGCACGTGAAAATAATGCTTTGTTGTTGCCAGTCGATTCTGAACACAATGCAATCTTCCAATGCTTGCCTGAAGCTTATCTACAAGGTGAACGTCATGGTCAGCCAAAACTAGGTGTCAAACAAATTTTACTCACCGCGTCTGGTGGTCCATTTTTACATCATAGTTTAGAACAATTACAAAGTGTGACGCCTGCACAAGCCTGTAAGCATCCAAATTGGTCGATGGGGCAAAAAATTTCTGTTGATTCTGCAACGCTGATGAATAAAGGCTTGGAATTGATCGAAGCCTGTCATCTTTTTGCAGTTGAAGAACAATTTGTAACAGTTGTTGTCCATCCACAGAGTATCATTCATTCAATGGTTCAATATGTAGATGGTTCGACTTTGGCGCAAATGGGTAATCCTGATATGTGTACGCCTATTGCTCATGCATTAGCATGGCCGAAGCGTATTCAAACACATGTGCCTCCATTAGATTTATTTATTCATTCTCAGTTAAATTTTGAACAGCCTGATATACAGCGATTCCCAGCGCTAAAATTAGCACGTCAAGCCATGAAGGCTGGAGGCTTAGCTCCTACGATTTTAAATGCAGCCAATGAAATCGCCGTGGCAGCATTTTTGCATGAGAAAATTGGCTTTACTCAAATCCCTCAAATTGTTGAACATGTGTTGGGGCAAGTTGAAAACTCAGCTGCAAATAATATTGATGTTATTTTGCATGCAGATAAATCGGCACGTATGGTTGCTGAAAAAGCAGTATTGAATTCAGGAAGTTAAGACATGAATGCCTTGTTTATGATTATTGCAGCAATATTGCTACTTGGACCGCTGATAGCGATTCATGAATTTGGGCATTATTTCGTTGCACGTAAACTGGGCGTAAAGGTTTTGGTGTATTCGATTGGTTTTGGCCCAACACTACTTAAGTGGACGTCAAAGAAGTCGGGTATTCAATATCAACTGTCTGCATTACCACTGGGTGGTTATGTCAAAATGTTGGATGAACGAGAAGGTGATGTCGCAGCAGAAGACTTACCAAAAGCATTTAACCGACAACACCCTTGGAAACGTATTGCAATTGTTGCGGCAGGGCCACTCATCAACTTGGCTTTTGCAGTAGTGTTGTTTTGGATTTTATTTTTACCAGCTCAGGAACAGCTGAATACGCGCGTAGGTAAAATTTTACCGAATACGCCTGCAGCAGCTGCGCAAATGCAGTCTGGTGATAAAATTACTGCCGTAGATGGCACTCAAGTATCCACTTGGGAGCGCTTGAATTATGCCTTGGTTGATCGTGTAGGTGAAACTGGCAATATTCAAATTCAAGCTGAACGAGCAGGGCAAATTCAAAACTTCAGTTTACCTATTCAAAGTTTCTTACGTGATCAAACTCAGTCACCACTCGATGTTCTAGGTTTTACACCGTATCGTCCTGAAATTCCTGCAGTGGTTTCAAAACTCAGTGAAGATGGCGCAGCGATTCGCCAAGGGATGCAAGTGGGTGATCGAATTGTTTCGATTGATGGCGTAAAAATGAAAGACTGGTTTGATGTTGTACAAGTTGTACAAGCTTCTCCAGAAAAGTTACTTAAAATTGATGTTTTACGACAAAATAAAATTGTGCATTTAAGCGTGATGCCGCAAGGTAAGCGTGACCAAATGGGTAAAGTCACAGGGCTTTTAGGTGTACAAAGTGATCCGGGTAAAGTCAATATTCCAGCCGAATACAAACAAACCATTCAATACACGCCTGTAGAGGCGATGGGCAAAGCGGTAGAAAAAACAGGTCAAATATCTAGTATGATCCTGAATTCTATTGTAAAAATGGTGCGTGGTTTGGTTGGTTTAGATAATTTATCTGGTCCGATTACTATTGCGAAAGTGGCTGGACAAAGTGCTGAGATGGGGTGGCAAACCTTCATTTCATTTATGGCACTGATGAGTGTAAGTTTGGGTATTTTAAATTTACTACCGATTCCTATGCTCGATGGCGGTCATTTAATTTACTATTTTATTGAATTAATTCGTGGTAAACCTGTTTCTGAACAAATACAATTGGTTGGATTAAAAATTGGTATGGTATTGCTGGGTAGCATGATGCTACTGGCTCTATTCAATGACATTATGCGTTTATAAGAACGTTATACGAAATAAATTAACAGCGGAAAAGACTGGCATGCAGCACAAACATTTATTTATGCCATTGGCACTGGTTAGTGCTATGGCCGTAGCACAACAAGTATATGCAGCAGATGATTTTGTAGTACAAGATATTCGTGTTGATGGCTTAGTGCGTTTAACTCCTGACAATGTAGCCGGAATGATCCCATTCTCCGCTGGTGATCGTGTCAATGATCAAATCATTTCAAACTCAATTCGTAGCATGTTTGCATCGGGTTTGTTTGATGATGTGAAGTCTACACAAGTCGGTAATACCCTTGTATATACAGTGGTTGAACGTCCAGTTATTTCTAAAGTTGAGCTAAAAGGCAATAAACTTATTCCTAAAGAAGCCTTGGAAGAAGGCTTAAAGAAAATGGGTCTGTCCGAAGGTGAAGTTTTAAAGAAATCATCTTTGCAAACGGTTGAAACTGAATTAGAACAACAGTACATGCAGCAAGGTCGTTATGATGCTGATGTCAAAGTTATTACAACCGCTCAACCAAACAACCGTGTTAATGTCTTAATCGAGTTTGAAGAAGGCCAATCTGCCAAAGTATTTGATATCAATATCATTGGTAATACGGTCTTTAAAGAAAGCGAAATTAAACAAATTTTTGCATTAAAAGAAAGTGGTTGGAACTCGATCATTTCTCGTAATGACCGTTATGCACGTGAAAAGATGGCTGCGAGTTTAGAAGCTTTACGTGCGATGTATCTCAACAAAGGTTACATCAACTTTAACATTACCAATTCAAGTCTGAATTTGAGTGAAGATAAAAAACACGTCTTTATCGAAGTTTCGGTGGATGAAGGTGAACAATTTAAGTTTGGTAAAACTCATTTCTTAGGTGATACGCTTTATACGCAAACTGATTTAAACGCTTTAAAACTCTATAAAGATGGCGACTTATATTCACAAGAAAAAGTGAATGGTGTGAAACAACTTTTACTTCGTAAATACGGTAACGCAGGTTACTACTTTGCAGAAGTGAACATTGTTCCTGAAATCAATAAAGACACCAAATTGGTCGATTTAAATTACTATGTGAATCCGGGTCAGCAAGTCACTGTTCGCCGCATTAATTTTACAGGTAACTCGAAAACAGCTGATGAAGTTCTACGTCGTGAAATGCGTCAAATGGAAGGCGCATTAGCAAGTAACGAAAAAATTGATTTGTCTAAAGTGCGTTTAGAGCGTACAGGCTTCTTTAAAACCGTTGATGTTAAACCTGCACGTATTCCGGGTACGCCAGATCAAATTGATTTAAATGTGAATGTTGAAGAACAGCATTCAGGTACAAGTACTTTGGCTGTTGGTTTCTCACAAAGTGGCGGTGTAACTTTCCAAGCAGGTTTGAGTCAAACCAACTTCTTGGGTACAGGTAATGCAGTTTCTATCGATTTGTCACGTTCTGAGACTCAAGATTACTACAACCTCAGTGTAACTGACCCGTATTTCACTATTGATGGTGTACGTCGTGGTTATAATATGTACTACCGTAAAACCAAGTTAGATGACGACTATAACGTTAACAACTACGTCACTGACAGTTTTGGTGGTGGTATCAACTTTGGTTATCCGATCGATGAAAACCAAAGTATCAGTATGGGTTTAAATGTAGATCAAACCAAGGTAACAACAGGTGAGTATGTATCTACATATGTGCGTGATTATTTGAAGGCAAATGGTGGTAAAACCATTGATTCTAATTCATTTAATACATGTTCAATTGTAAATCCTGATCCTAGCAATCTTGAATGGACATGTCCTGAAGCGAACATAGTTAATAATGATTACGAAAGTGCGTTTGAAGGAAAGTTTTTAACCTATAACTTAAACCTAGGTTGGTCGTATAACACGCTTAACCGTCCTGTATTCCCAACATCAGGTATGTCGCATCGCGTAAATACTGAAATTGCTTTACCAGGTAGTGATGTTGAGTATCAAAAAGTCACTTACGATGCACAAGCTTATTTCCCACTAGGTAAAGACTTTGTGCTCCGTGGCTATGGTAAGTTGGGTTATGGTAATGATTTACCGTTCTATAAAAACTTCTATGCAGGTGGTTTTGGTTCGGTACGTGGTTATGACAACAGCACCTTAGGTCCAAAATATGACGGTGTCTATTATGATGCTCGTGGTGAAAAAGATTATGACCCAGAAGAAGTCGGTGGTAATGCTTTAATTCAATTTGGTACTGAATTAGCTTTACCTGTGCCATTTAAAGGCGATTGGGCGCGTCAAGTTCGTCCAGTATTATTTGCTGAAGGCGCACAAGTATTTGATACCCAATGTGACGTTCCTAAATCTAGTGAAGACCGTCAATACTGTAAAGATAACTACGGCTTTGATATGAATAACATGCGTTATAGCGTTGGTGCAGGCTTTACTTGGATCACGATGATTGGTCCAATTTCACTGAGTTATGCATTCCCGCTTAATGACAAAGCTGGCGATGAAACAAAAGAAATTCAATTCGAGATTGGTCGTACCTTCTAAGTACGACCCTTCTGGGAATAACAAAATTACAGGTTGATAAGATGAATAAATTATTTACTGGTTTGGCGGTATTGGGTATGTCATGTTCTGCTGTGGTACATGCAGCAGGTTACGGTGTGGTTGATTTAGAAAAGGTGGTGGATCAAAGCACTTATATAAAACAACAAAATGCTCAAATTCAACAGCAATTGAAACCACAAACCACTAAAATTGAATCACTGGCTAAAGAGCTGGAAGCAATGCAGCAAAAAGCTCAGCAGGGTGGTGATAAGTTGACTGCTGCGCAAAAGCAGCAAATGGGTCAACAGTATCAAACTAAACTTAAAGAGCTGACTGATTTACAGCAAAAAGTTCAAGCTTCGGTTCAAGGGAATATTCAGTCTTTAAATCGCACGATGGATACACGAATCAAGCAAGTTGCAGAACAATTGCGCACAGAAAATAAGTTAGATGTTGTTTTGAATAAAAATTCAGCACTTGCGTATGACCCTAAGTTTGATTTAACTGATAAAATGATTCAAAAGGTTAATGCAATTAAATAATCAATGAATTCTCAAAAATTCAGTTTAGAAAAGCTTGCTCAACTTGTTCAAGGTCAATGTATTGGCCAGCTAGATTTGCTATTCAGTGGAATGGCAAGTTTAGAGAGTGCTCAACCGCATCAGCTTGCATTTTTAAACGCAGATAAGTATCTGAATGAAGCTCAACAGTCTCAGGCTGGTGCGCTGATTGTGACTGCAGAGATGCAGTCACAAATCCCTTCACAGCAAAACTTCATTGTTGTACCCAATCCGTATCTGGCTTTCGCTATTCTGACGCATGTTTTTGAAAAAAAATCTGTAGAAACAGGAATTGAAAGTACTGCCCAAATTCATCCTTCAGCAATCATTTCTGATACTGCTTATATTGGGCATTATGTGGTGATTGGTGCGAATAGCGTGGTGGGTGAAGGAACTCGCATTGAATCACAAGTGAAGATTGATCATGGTGTTGAAATTGGTAAAGATTGTTTTATCGATTCGCATGTGACGATTACTGGTGAAGCTAAGTTAGGTGATCATGTACGTATCCATGCAAATACGGTGATCGGTGGTGAAGGGTTTGGTTTTGCGCCTTATCAAGGGAAATGGCATCGTATTGCTCAATTAGGTTCTGTACGCATCGGGAATGATGTGCGTATTGGCTCAAATTGTAGTATCGACCGTGGTGCTTTAGATGACACAATTTTGGAAGATGGTGTCATTATTGATAACCTTGTGCAAATCGCGCATAACGTCAAAGTTGGTGCAAATACAGCAATGGCTGCGAAATGTGGCATTGCAGGTAGTACAACTATTGGCAAAAATTGTGTGCTAGCAGGGGCTGTTGGTATCGTAGGTCACATTAATATTGCAGATAATGTGACAATTACTGGTATGTCAATGGTCACAAAAAGTATTTCCGTTGCTGGGAGTTATTCTTCAGGTACGCCAATGCTTGAAAGTGGTTCTTGGAAAAAGGCAGCAATCCGCTTTAAACAATTAGCAGATGTGCCATTGACCCAATTGGTCAAACGACTTGATCATATGCAGTCTCAAATTGAGTCCCTTGAATCAACATTTAAATTGCGTAAATAATTATGATGACAGAGTCGAATACCCCAGCTTTCACAAAACCTGAATTACCAATGACTATTCAGACTATTCGTGAATATTTGCCACATCGTTATCCGTTTTTATTGGTTGATCGTGTTGTTGAAGTGACTGACAACGGGATTGTAGGCTATAAAAATGTAACGATTAACGAAGAATTTTTACAGGGTCATTTCCCTGAATACCCAATTATGCCGGGTGTGCTGATTGTTGAAGCATTGGCGCAAGTGTCGGGTATCTTAGGTTTCATCATGAATAATGAGAAACCTTCAGCGGGTTCGTTGTTCTTATTTGCTGGTGCAGAAAAGGTCCGATTTAAAAAACAAGTCGTTGCAGGCGATCAACTTGTATTAAAATCAGAATTAGTGATGCAAAAGCGTGGCATTTACAAATATAATTGTGTTGCCACTGTAGATGGCGTAGTCGCAGCAACCGCGGAAATTATGGTTTCGCATCAGAAAACAGAGACAGCATGAGCAATAACGAATTAATTCATCCTACCGCCATTATTGACTCATCAGCAGTAATTGCTCCGGATGTGCAAATTGGACCATATTGTATTATTGGTCCTCATGTCACAATTGGAGCGGGTACTAAACTGCATTCACATGTTGTGGTGGGTGGTTATACCCGTATTGGTCAACATAACGAAATTTTTCAATTTGCCAGTGTTGGTGAAGTTTGCCAAGACTTGAAATATGCTGGTGAAGAAACGTGGTTAGAAATCGGGGATCATAACTCGATTCGTGAACACTGTAGTTTACACCGTGGTACTGTTCAAGATCAGGGTCTAACTAAAGTTGGAAGTCATAATTTATTGATGGTCAATACACATATTGCACATGACTGTGTGGTAGGTGATCACAATATCTTTGCTAATAACGTCGGCGTTGCAGGCCATGTCCACATCGGTGATTATGTCATCGTAGGTGGTAACTCTGGTATTCATCAATTCTGTAAAATCGATTCTTACAGTATGATTGGTGGTGCATCTCTTATTTTGAAAGATGTACCTGCTTATGTCATGGTATCTGGTAATCCAGCCCATGCTTTTGCCATGAACATTGAAGGAATGCGTCGTAAAGGTTGGTCTAAAAATGTGATTCAAGGTTTACGTGAATCCTTTAAATTGATCTATAAAGATGGATTAACGACGAATGAAGCGATTGAACGTATTCGTACTGAAATTTTGCCTGAAGTGGCAGAAGCGCAATTGTTGATCGACTCACTTGAGCAGTCTAAGCGCGGTATCGTACGCTAAATGCTGCGAATAAAAAAAGACACCTTATAAGGTGTCTTTTTTTTTGCGTTAAAAAAAAGTCCTATTTTTTAACAAAGCCTGCTTCTTCAGATTTTGGATACTTTTGGGTAAGCTTGGTTTTGAGCTGCGTTGCTAAACTGCTGTTTCGATCTACGTCTTTTGCAATGCTATACAGTTGATATAACGCTCTAGGCGCGCGGGTCGACTCAGGGTATTGATTTACCACGATACTATAGTTCTTTTTCGCTTCTGCGTAGTTGGTCGGTTCAACAGCAAGGTTGAACTCAGCTAACCAAAAATATGCATTGCTGATGTAGACGCTATTAGGATTATTCTTAATAAAGTTTTTCATTGGTGCAATGGCTTTTTTCGCACCACCTTGTTTATATGCATCTAAAGCAACGGTATAAGCTGCTTTCTCAAGCTCAAGTGAGTCACCACCTGCATTTACAGGTTGTTTTGCAGATGAGCTTAATGTTGCTTGGGTCGTAGGTTGTTTAGCTGGTGTAGGGGTTGTATTAGCTGCTGCTGGGTGCAGTACCTTGTTGGTTATCCTCCGCAGCTTCTGTGTCTTCACTCGGATCTACTTTTTGTTGGAGTAGCTCTAAACGTTGATCTAAATCTGCATAGCGGTTTGTAAGTTCACTTTTTAATTGTTCGATAATATTGTCTTGCTCTTCCATTTTACCGCGTAAGCTACGCAATTCATTTTCGAGCTGTTGGTTCTTCTGCATGAGCTGCCAATTTAAATTTGTTGGCGTAGGGGTAGAGCCAGCACCTGTTTGAATGGCTGTATTATTTGCTGTATACACAGTGCCATTATCTGCGCCACTCAAACCGCGAGATTCAATTGGAATATTGGCAAATAGCGTACCTGAGCAAGTCAATGTAAGGGCACACAATACATGCTGTTTAAACATCATAAAAATTCCATGTAGTTGCAAGCATGTCCGTATTGAATAGTTTTATTACAGACTGCTTTAGATAAAACGATAAGCACATTAAAAACGCCAAAGTTCTGAATTGCAATAAGCTTTTACAATCTTGTTGTGTATTAAAGTAAAAATATAGTGATGATGTTTCACGTTTTCTACATCATCGACCATCATATTGATTTATAAATAATCAAACAGTGTTTTCTACTCAGGAATTCTTGGTTTTAGTCTTGCATGTTTATCAAAAATCTCTATACTCTGTTCTTGCAATGGTAGCCCTGCCGGTTACTTCGCAATTGTACTCTACAAACCCCGCCAGGACCGGAAGGTAGCAACGGTAGTAGAAATATGATGTGCCGAAGTCTTGCTGGTAGGGTTGCCACCAGTTTCAATCATAATAAATTAAACGTCCTCTCATTTTTTTTAATCCTAGATTCTTCTTTATTTTAGTTTTATTAATTCTTTATTTAGATCTATATCTTTGTTATTCGGCATCAAATTCTTTACGTGCAATCACTTTAAAAATCGTATCGAGATCGAATCCTCGATATTGTAAAAAACGTATTTGTTTGGCTTTTTGTTTTGGATCACGTTCAACAGCTTTGCCAAATTTTTTGATCTTGAGCTGGTAGGCTTCGGCGACCCAATCTGTTTCTTTTAATTCATCCTGAATTAATTCACTGTCTACTTTTTTATTTTTTAAAGCGAGCTTTATACGGTTGGGACCTTTACCTTTACGCTTTTGACTCGACAACAGCATTTCTGCTACACGCTGATCGCTTTGATAGTTCTCACGTGCGAGTTCTTCCACCAAGTGTATGACTTCTTCACGACTATCCGCATACAGTGCTAATTTCTCGATTAAATCCGCTTTTGAGTATTCTTTACGTGTGAGTACTGCAAAGGCGTAGGAGCGTAAACGAGAGCCGCGCAGTCCTGGTTTTTTTTCAGCATGAACATCTTTACCATTGGCATCAAAATGCAACGCAGAGTGATCGGTCACCGAAGTATTGTCATGTGAAATGTCAGTTTGTGCAGTATGATTTGCGCAGGTAGGTTCTTCAGCTTCTGCGAACTGTTGTTTTAGTGCTTCGTAGTCGAGCAAGAGTGGAAAATGGTCTTTAGTCATGGGGTCATTTTAATACAAATTTTGAGTGCAAAACAAAACGCCCCGTAGGGCGTTTCGTCTACTATTAAAGTATGCTGTAATTAAGCATCTAAAAAGTCTGGTTCTTCTTCGTCTTTGTCTTCTACAGGTGCTGTACCCGTAGTCAGAAGTTGTTCACGAATCAGTTTTTCGATAGTTTGCACAAGTTCAGGGTGTTCTTCTAAGTGGCGAATGGTATTGTTTTTACCTTGCCCAATCTTGTCACCTTGGTATGAATACCAAGCACCTGCTTTTTGAACAATTTCTTGTTGTACTGCGAGGTCAACAAGCTCACCTAAATGGTTCACGCCTTTACCATAAAGAATTTGGAAAATCGCTTCACGGAATGGAGGAGCCATTTTGTTTTTCACAACTTTCACTTTGGTTTCTGAACCAATGATTTCGTCGCCTTCTTTCACTTGACCAATACGGCGGATATCTAAACGTACAGATGCATAGAATTTAAGTGCATTACCACCAGTTGTGGTTTCTGGGCTACCAAACATTACACCAATCTTCATACGGATTTGGTTAATGAAGATCACCATACAGTTCGAACGTTTCGCATTACCGGTAATTTTACGCAGTGCTTGGCTCATCAGGCGAGCTTGTAAGCCCATGTGTGAGTCACCCATTTCGCCTTCAATTTCGGCGCGAGGGGTCAGTGCAGCTACAGAGTCGACAACGATCAGGTCAATGGCACCTGAACGTACCAGCATGTCTGCAATTTCAAGTGCTTGTTCACCATTGTCTGGCTGTGAAACAAGTAAGTTATCAATATCTACGCCAAGTTTACGTGCGTATTGAGGGTCTAATGCATGTTCAGCATCGATGAATGCACAAGTACCGCCAGCTTTCTGACATTGTGCAATAGCTTGTAATGTCATAGTCGTTTTACCAGAAGATTCAGGACCGTAGATTTCTACGATACGACCTTTAGGCAAACCACCAATACCTAGTGCGATATCTAATGTTAAAGAACCTGTAGAGACAGCTTCAACTGCCTGTACGGTATTATCACCAAGACGCATAACGGTGTTTTTACCAAACTGCTTTTCAATTTGGCTTAAGGCCGCATTTAACGCCTTGCTTTTATTATCATCCATCTTACAACCTCAATACGATGTCACGAAACAATATACTCAAGTGGATGTATTCAGTTTAAATCTGTTCCACGAGTGTATAGTGACAGAAATCATCCTTTTGTTCTATGAAAATCACAACAGGTGCGACATGTTGTGACGCTTTAACTTAATCATCATTATAAGACCATTGCTGGTCAAACTGTTGATCATTTTCTCTTTTAAATTTACCAATATCTCGACGATCTTTTTTACTTGGTCGATGATCTGGCCGAGCTAGATTATGCAATTTTCTTTGTGATGCGAGCAATTCCCGTTTTGCAATACTGACCTCAGTTTCATCATAAAGCAGCTGAGCGGTTGGGGCAGGCCCACGAACATCCGACAGTGCTTTCACCACCACAGTTTTTTTCTCAAGGCCTTGTGCAATGGTTAATTCCATGCCTACACGAACTTCACGAGAAACTTTAACGCGTTCGCCATTATGATGAACTTTACCGCCTTCAATCGCATTTTTGGCAATAGAGCGGGTTTTAAAAAAACGTGCAGCCCACAACCATTTGTCTATACGCATACCAACCGCATCTTCGGCTAGATTTGATTTACGCATATTTTTTCTGTTCCTCGGCTTGCTCAATCATTTGAGCTTCTAAAATAGGGATTAAATCTGTTAATGCGGACAGCATTGGGTAATTGCAAGTCTCGCGAGGCGCTTTGGCAGATGAAGGCTGCTGAATCGAATAGAGCTGTTCGATCCCAAAAAGTTTTGCACCATTGAGCACTTTTTCAGTGTCATCAATGAAATAACAGTTTTTTGCATCGAAGGAATGTTTGCTTGCTAATATTTGCCAAAACTCAATAAACTCTTTGGCATGACCGAGCGTTTCTGAACTGACGATCACATCGAAAAAATCACGAAGACCGGTTTCTTCAAGTTTGAATTGTAAGCCAGCATAGTCGGCATTGGTCGCAAGCCAAATAGGATAGCCATTTTCTTTTAGATAGGTAAGCAGCTCAATGCAACCTTCACGTTTAGCCACTTTGGCTTTTTGTTCTATTTGCATTTCCAGAACATCAACGCCAACTTGTGACGTCCAAAAGCGAGAGGAGTACCATTTTAGGGTATGATTATGCTGTTGATAAAAACTAAATAGCGTTTGCTTGCTTTGTTCGAGTGAGCACTGATGCTGTTCAGCATAGCGAATTGGCAGCAGCTCATTCCAAATGAAATCATCATAGGCAAGATCGAGTAAAGTACCGTCCATATCAAAAATGATCGTCGGCTTTTCTGAGTAATTTGGCATATAAAGGTATTCTATGTTTAAAACAACAACAGCACCGCAAGACCCACTGATTTTGCAGTTGGTTCCCATTGTGACACAAGCTTGCGAAATTTTGCGAGAAGAATATCAGCGTTATTGCTCAGGTGCGGATTTTGATGTGGAACGTAAAAGTGATGATTCACCTGTAACGCAAGCTGACTATCGTGCAAATAGCTATATTACTCAAGCATTATCCAAAGTTTCTAACTTGCCTGTATTGTCAGAAGAAGGTGACAAGTCTGAACGTATGCAATGGCAAAAATTTTGGCTCCTTGATCCCTTGGATGGTACCAAAGAGTTTTTACATAAAAGACCTGAATTTACCATTAATCTGAGTTTGGTAGATGGGGCCAATACCACTTTTGCCATATTGGCGATCCCGGGGGAATATAGCGTATATATTTGCCCCTTTGCGGGACTGCCGCTGAAATATGATAGCCAGTCCACTACATGGTATGAATATGTTCAAACCTCTGCAGAGAGTGTCGTACACGTTGGCTTGAGTCAAAGTGCCAAAAATAAGCCGATTTATACGGACTATCTAGACGCTTTAGAAAAACTCACTCCTTTTCAGGCCTACCATGCTGGTAGTGCATATAAGTTTTGTATGATGTTAGAAGATCGAGTGGATATTTATCCGCGTTTTCATCCGACTTGTGAATGGGATACGAGCGCTGGACAATGTTTAATCGAGCGTATTGGTGGTGGTTTGGTTGATTTTAAAGGTCGCGCATTTCTATATAACCAACGCACGACTTTATTAAATGGTGGATTTATTGCATTTAAAAATGCCGAAATGAAAGAATTGGCCTTAAATGCTTTGGCAAACATGCCTGACAAAACTTGAGCTAAATCGGGTTCATGCTATAGTGTCAGCACACTCCGTTAAATCTCCTGCATTTAAGAACTGTCAATTATGGCCCTAGATTTGCTCCCTCCTAGTATGCTGAAAGCAATAGACTTATTGCCGGATGAAAAGACGCCTGTAACATTGTTTACACGTCATTCCATTCGTGAAGTTGTACAAGGACAAGGCTTGGCCGGTTATGACTTGCAACTGACCCATCAAGGACGTGATTTAGCCGAAGCGTGGGGCAGCTATTTGGTTGAAAATACCGATCGTGTTATTCAGCACTGTATTTCGAGTCCAATTCAGCGCTGTGTGGATACGGCGGCATTGATGATTCAAGGTGCAGATAATGTCACGATTGAACCGAATACCCACCATATCGAGATCATTGAACAAGGATTATTGGTCGAGCCGGGAAGTTTTGTGCTCGATATTAAAAAAGCAGGACCATACTTTCAAAAGCAAGGTGCTTTAGGCTTTATCAATAGTTTTGTGAATAATGCTTTGCCGGGTATGAAACAGCCCATTCATGGGGTGGTAGATGTTTTGGAGTTGATTTACAACACTCATCCAACCAATGATTATGGTCTGAGTCTAGCGGTGAGTCATGATACGATTTTGGCTGCAATTCTTGCCATTATTTCAGGTAAAAATATCGTGACACGCGAAGACTGGCCGAAAATGATGGAAGGTTTATTTGTTTGGTTTGAAGGAGATGTATTCCTTGAGTCAAAACTGAAATGGATTTGGCGTGGAGAACTAAATGAATTAAATATTCGTGAATTTCAGCAGGCTGAGCAGCAACTCTAAGTATTTTTGCGCATACAAAATATTTAAAAAAGGCATCCATGTACGGGATGCCTTTTTTATCTGCTTCAATATTTCATTAAATAAAAGATTAAATATTGGCTTTAATTCGTGCAGGATACTGATTTAAATCAATACTTGAACCGTCGTCACTATAAGGCCAGCGGCTAGTATTGACAGGGAGATGTTGTTGGTGGATTCGACTGTATTTGTCTGCGGCAATCAATGTGGCAATGTCATGATCTTTAATGCTATACGCTTGTACGAGTTCAACTGGATATTGTGTGCGTTCAAAAAATGCAGCTTCCGTTTCCCCTTGATGCAGCGCAAAGATGCGTTCTACAGCCGGTAAATACACGCCATATGCTAACCATGAGTCTACGCCTTGAGAGGCTTGAATCTCAGCGGTTGATTTCATATTTGAAATGACTTTACCTAAAATGTCTTTTTCACCTTTCGATGTAAAATATTCAATATATTGATTTTCTGCTTCTGCAAATTTTTCTAATGATGGCAAAAATTGGTTAATCGACATTTTTATCCCTCTTTTCATTTGTACAGCAATGGCTGCCTAGGATGAAAATTAAAATACCATAAAAAATATATGGGATTAAACCATTTCTAAAAATTTTTATTTACAAAGTTTCTAAAAATATCCTGACAATTTTTGTCGGGAATATACGATTGTATTTAAAGGCCTACATCTTAATTTTAGTTGAAAAGTGAAGTACCTGTCACACCAATCGTGATTCAGACAATACTAAATATTTAGATTTTATTTGAATTGTTAAAAAGTGACAAAACACGGCAATTGAATAATTAAATAAAAGAAAATAGCATTAACTTTTTTATAAATTATTGATTTATATATTTTATATAAGTCTCTTTATTGGATTTTATTGTGGCTAATTGGGGAGTGGTAGTGAAAAGTGTGATAGGTTTTTCATATAACAAGTTATCAATTTGTATTGTGTCATTGATGTTAGTTGCTTGTGGCGGCGGAGGCGGTGGTGATAGTTCAAGTGGTTCTGCATCAACTTCAAGTTATCCAGAACCGACCCAAGACATAGTCGATGATACCAGTATTGGCTTTTATGACTACGATGCAAATGATGCTGTTCGTGAAATACGAAATGATTTAGTCGGCAACTTTTCAGCGCAAGTTCAATTTGGTCAAAGTCATGTCGTCGATCCGAATGCGAACGAATCCAAGAAAATGCCACGGTTAACCAGTGAAAAAGAAGCGCTGCTTATCGTGATGCCAACACTTGATATGCAAAACATCAAGCAACTCAAAGTAGAAATCTATCAAAACAACCGCTTAATTCGTACCGCGACATTGGATGATCCGACGCAAATGCCTGTTTCAGACCAGAGTGGGCAAAGAGGTCGTCCAGATGTTTGGTACAGTAAACGCGCGTGGACCACGAAGCTCAATTGGGATGAAGTTAAACCCGGTCTAAGATTAAAATTTATTGACGCAAATAAAGTCAGCGGTGAATTGGCTGAGGATAAAATCGATTTTGCTGCACCAGGTGAATTGGTTTTAAATAATATCCGTGTTGGTATGTTGGCAGATAAGCCAAATTCTACCGGCCACTATATGCTACTAGAGCCTGAAAAAGCGGGCACAGATTATTTCCAAACCATTCCTGCAGCAGAAATGACGGTTGCACAATATGATGATATTCAGTTAACACGTGCAATGGTATCTTCAGGTGTTATTTATGACAGTAAAAGTGCCGGAGATGGTGGTGTTTATGCAGGAGACATGCGTGAGGATGTCGGTAAATCAACCTTTAGTGTTGGTATAAACCTTGCTAACTGGGGTATTACCAGTGCATCTATGGCCAACCAAAGTCAGCCACAATTAACCCAAACAGTAGTTGTCCATCATACGAAGGGGAACTATGCCAATGGTGTGCATACTCATGGACTGAGTGGTGGTAATGGCATGCTCACGCTTTATGATTCTGTAGGGAATGAATTTAGCCATGAAATTGGCCATCACTATGGTTTAGGACATTACCCTGGTCAGGTAGGTGACAATCTATTTTGGGCTGCACATCATGCGGACAGTGGATGGGGTTATATTGCCAATCGCAATATGATGCGCGGAAATCTATCATGGACGGCGACATGGAAGTGGGATGGAGCGAATGGTATCCCAAATTTTAAAAATTTGTTTCCGTACGGAAAAGATGCCATGTCCGGCGGGTATCCTGATAGTAATGTATCACGCTACACACACTATACGGGTTACAGCACATTCCTGAAAATTCAACCACACTTTGACCGTTATGTCTGGGATGAAACTTCGCCTACCGGCTACAAAAAGTGGAACAAAACCACTCGTGAAATGGAAGTCGCTCAACCGAAGATGCCAAATTCTACGGCTCCGGTTTGGTATAACGCAGATCAAAATTATCCACGACCACGGGTCTTTGGTCAGCCTGTTATTACCATTTTAGGGGGCTATGATCCAGTCAATCAAGTTGGTTTGTTGTATCCTGCTGCACGTTCAAACTGGGGCAATGTGTATGACTTAACTGCTGCCAATACCACTTTAGACCAAGCGGCATGTTGGTTGAATGTGCAATACACGAATAAAGTCAACAATATTGCTTTAGCACCTGCACGATTAGGTAGTAATGCCAATAAACTGCATGTCAATTTAGCTTTGGCAGATCAACCACAGAAGGTCAATTTATACTGTAAAAAAGCAGGTGAAGAAGCCAAGTTATTAGCAAATATTGATATTCCAGTTTACAGCACAGCGATCAAGCCGGCTGTCAAAATTGGACGTCAGCATGGTTATAGTGCATTGCGTGCTATCGAACTTCCTCAATTAGAAAGTGCTTTGGAAGCGCAAGCTGCAAATGCTGTTGTTGCACTAAATCCAACTGAAAAAATGCTGTATGAGTCCTATAAAAATGACAAGTCATTGATGAATAGTGTGGCGCGTCAGCAATTAACCCGTTATGAGTCGCAACAAAACACAGCATACCGACTAAATCGTTGGATGAATGTGTATGCACAAGACCTAACCAATCAAGTTCCTGAGGCACAAAGCGCACTCGAAGCATTTATGACAAAGCTTTCAGTATCTCAGGAAGGTTTGTTTGATCAGGCAACATTGATCAAAAATGGTAATAACTGTTTGAAAGCAGAAACATTAACCGATGGAAAATTAAACTTATATATTAGTGGTCCAAGCGGATGTACTGCGGACGAATCGGAACAGTGGGTATATGATGCGATTGGTCGGATACACAGCAAGTCAAATCCAGATCAATGCGTAACAGGCAACGGTGGTTCAGCTAAAGTGACGCTAGAACGTTGCGTGTTAAACCAAACCAACCAAATTTGGACCATGGACCCTGCGACTACAACGATTCGTCAAAGTGGTCAATGTATGGATTTAAATACGGGACGTTTGCAAAATAACCGTGCGGATTTAATTCGATATAGCTGTACCAATGGTGGCAATCAACGTTGGACAAATTTGACAGCAAGCCAAAACTTATTATGGACATATTTATCAGCGACGAACATGAAACTGATTAATAAATAATCTGTAAATAGAAAATAAGGTCCAATAAGGACCTTATTTTTTTGCTTTTAAAAATCGATAGGCACAAAAAAAGCCCTAAGAAGGGCTTTTTTCATCGCAACAAATTAGTTAGCTAAAGCTTTAACTTGTGCATTTAAACGGCTCTTATGACGAGCAGCTTTGTTTTTATGGATGATGCCTTTATCAGCCATACGGTCGATTACAGGAACAGCTTTTTTGTAAGCTTCTGTAGCGACAGCGTAATCACCAGCAGCAATAGCAGCTACTGTGCGTTTAAGATAAGTACGAACCATAGAACGTAAGCTTGCGTTGTGTTGACGTGCTTTAACGTTTTGACGAGCACGTTTTTTTGCTTGAGCAGAGTTTGCCACTCGTGCACTCCTTGAAATAGATTGGTCTGGGCGGGCTGAAATTACATCTGAAAACCAACATCAGAAGAACTATCACCAGCCCGTAAACAAGTGCCATATTGTGATTAAACTAAGCGCTTAAGTCAAGTCTTGACATGCTTTGACAACATTTTAGATGCAGAAAAATTTTAAAGAAAACGTTAGATTAGTCTAAAGTTATTGAGATTGTATGAAAAATGACTAAAAGTATAGAGAATGCAATTGTCATTGGGGCAACAGGATTGGTCGGGCGGGAATTGGTTCGTCAGCTCAGTCAAAATACAGGATGTAAGAATATTACGGCTGTGGTACGTCAGCGTGACCATGAACTGAATGGACTGGCAAAAGTTCAACAAATGGTGATCAGTGACTTTCTTTCTCTGACTCAGGATGATGTGAGAGATTATAGTCATGCCTTTAGTTGTTTAGGCTCGACCATTAAAAAAGCAGGGTCTAAAGATCATTTTTATCAGATCGATTTTAGCATCAATGCGCATTTTGCTGAATTATTAGAATATACAGAAACCCATTTGATCATAGTTAGTGCTATGGGCGCTGACGCCAATTCCGCATTTTTTTATAATCGAGTCAAAGGGGAATTGGAATATTATTTAAAAACCTTAAAGTTAAATCAACTTTCGATATTAAAGCCTTCGCTGTTACTTGGCGAGCGTCATGAATCTCGGCGTTTAGAAGATGCGACACAGAAACTTTATATGCGCTTTTCGCATTTTGTACCAGACCGTTTCAAATTTAAGCCAGTGACAGCACAGCAAGTGGCTCATACTATGGTCGATGCAGCACAAACTCAGACTGAAAAGTTCGAGATTTATGATAATTTACGCATACTAACAATTAAATGAGGGAAATACCGTGTCTACAGTTCCATTCGTCACCTGTGATTTACTTGATGATCATCCAGATAAAGAATTACAAGTGGTGATCCCGTCGTTGGATGGTAAATTCTTTCAAAGTTATGGTGCACGAAAAAGTTTTGGCGGTCAGGTGATGACGGTCAAATGTTTTGAAGATAACTCTCGTGTTAAAGAATTATTGGCAACCGATGGTACGGGTAAAGTATTGGTTGTGGATGGTGGTGCGTCGATGCGCTGTGCCTTGATGGGTGATATGATTGCTGAATCTGCAGTTAACAATCATTGGAATGGCGTCATTATTTACGGCTGCGTGCGTGATGTTGATGCGATTGCCGAACTTGATTTAGGTGTGCATGCTTTGGCTGCGATTCCACAAAAAAGTAACCGCAAAGGCGTGGGTGAAACAGATATTCCATTAAGTTTTGGTGGTGTAAACATTCAGTCTGGTGATTTTATTTATGCTGACAATAACGGCATTGTTGTTTCAAAAGAGCAATTGGTTGTTCTTTAAGTGGGTTTGAGTTTTTAGTCATGGAATCAGTTGGCATTGCTTACTTATATACGACGATATAAATCTGGAAAAAATACAAACTTCAGCTGAGGACTCTCGGCTGTTGTATAAAAATACGAAATAAAAGAAGAAAGGAAGAATATATGTTGTTGCATCAATTAAAAGTGGCGCAAGCGTTGCTCTCAGGCGTAGCAGAGGGCGGACGAGGTACAAATGGGACGCCTTATCCCAAACAACCTGATAAAGCCCTTAAACTGTACGAATTTGAAGGTTCTCCGTATTGCCGTCGTGTGCGTGAAGTTTTGACCACACTTAATTTGGATTATGAGGTTTACCCATGTCCCAAAGGGGCTAAAAAGTACCGTTTAGAGGTACAGAAATTAGGTGGAAAACAGCAATTCCCTTTCTTGGTGGATGACAATACTGGGGATCGTTTGTACGAATCTCAGCAAATAATTCATCATCTATTTAAACATTATGGCAAAACAGGTCAGACTCCTAGGAAATATGCCAATTATCCTAAAATTCCGTATGTTGCCTATGTTGGAACCTTAATTAATGGGGCTCAAGGCGTGTGGGTGCACCGTAAAGTCATTCATCGTGATGCTCCAAGTCAACTCTTAGAACTATGGGGTTTTGAAGCGAGTCCATATACACGTATCGTACGTAGCGCATTGTCTGAAATGGAATTGGCATATATCTTTCATAATGTGGCTAAGGAACGTTGGCAAGATCAGGGATTAGCGGTAATGCGCTTAAGACCTGGTAAATATGTACCCCTGAAAGGTGGCAAGCGTGAACAAGTGTTAAAAATCATGGGGAACAATATTCAAGTGCCATATTTGAAAGATCCTAATACTGGTGTAGAACTTTTTGAATCTGAAAAAATTGTAAAATATCTGAAGAAGCAATATTTGAGCTAATCTCACTCAAGTTTAAGCTAAGTGCAGTGTATAGTCAGACTGATGGCTATACACGTATTGTAATGTTAAATGGATTTAAAATTAGAAGAAAAATGCATCATAGCTGCATCAATTGAATTAGAATAAATTGTTAAAAAATAAGAAATTTACTTAATTATAGGGATATCCTAAAAGGATTAAACTCATTAATGTAAAAGACATTTCATTTTTTCGGGGGAAGTAAATCATGTCACCACAAGAAGTCATACTACCCGTACCGGTGCTCGTCGTTGAAGATGAGGAAATTATTCAATTACGTTTACGTCAAATTTTGACAGAGCTGGGTTATAAGCGT
The DNA here is from genome assembly GCF_013420195.1 of Acinetobacter sp. YH01024. Classification (NCBI taxonomy): domain Bacteria; kingdom Pseudomonadati; phylum Pseudomonadota; class Gammaproteobacteria; order Moraxellales; family Moraxellaceae; genus Acinetobacter; species Acinetobacter sp. YH01024. Next base: position 67,279 of record NZ_VOYQ01000002.1, on the reverse strand, counting down.
GAAGAGCTTATCTTCACCAAAAATGTTAAAGAATCTATTCAAGCCGTAGAGACCCAACCGATATCCTTAGCCTTAGTTGACTTAGGTTTGCCTGATGGTAGTGGTATCGAAATTATTGAAAAAATACGTTCCCTCGAAAGTAATACCATGATCTTGGTTGTCTCTGCATGGAGTACACAAGAAAGCTTATTTGCCGCAATTAAAGCAGGTGCAACGGGCTATGTATTAAAAGAACGTGATGATGCTGAAGTACTTTTATCTATTCGGAGTATTTTACGTGGTGGGGCGCCGATTGACCCATTTATTGCACGAGAAATCCTTAAACAAATATCCGAAGCCGAAGCGCCAAGTCCAGAACAAACAGTCGCCGATGAAGCAGACCTGAACCTCTTGACCAGTCGTGAAAAAGAAATTTTATGTTTGGTTGCTCAAGGTTTGAGTAACCGTGAGATTGCTGAACAGCTTTTTGTTTCTCGCTATACCGTAGAAAGCCATATTAAACATATTTATCGCAAATTAGCCGTAACGAAACGAACCAAAGCCGTGAGTACAGCAAGATCTATGGGTATTCTATAATGCGTAAAGGAGGATATTTTTTCTTATTTATCCTCTGTTTAGTATGGGGGAGCTTGAGTCATGCAGAGCAAGTATTCCCTGTAAATGATCAATGTAATGTAACTGTGAATAGCATTTCACGGGTGAAAACACCATCCAATCAAGAATTACCCAGAACGGGATGGAAAACCACACAATTACCTGATCGTTGGAAAGAAGATAAAGACTGGGAAGGTTATCAAGGTGGTGCTTGGTATAAACTAGACTGGTCTTGGTACTGTAAAAATAATGCCCGTTTGGCAGAACCCATCGTACTATATATTGATTATATCATTAATACGGGTTCAGTCTTTCTGAATGGCGACTTGCTGTGGACCAATAAAAATCTTCAAGAACCGATTTCTAAAAGTTGGAATGTTGCGCGCTATTGGATTTTACCGATAAGTGGAATCAAACATGATCATAATGAAACTTTGATCTATGTGTATGGCTACTCGAGTCTAAATGCAGGATTAGGACCAGTTAAATTTAATAATGTAATGGCAACGTTGGAGCAGGCCGAAGAAGCCACATGGACACGTCGAACCATTTTACAGTTAAATATTTTTCTTTCCGGGGTCTTGGGTCTAATTTGCTTCATTATTTGGTTGATGCGTCCTCGTGATACCAGTTTTGGCTGGTTTGCGCTTTCAACAGTGTTGTGGATTTTATTTCTCAGTAATGCTCTGACTACTGAAACCTTTCCATACCCAGATTCGATTTTTTCCACCAAAGCCAATTTGATATTTTCAATGCTGTACTTTCAGTGTTTTAGCATCTATATTTTGCGCTTTCTTGGGCGTAAATTTCCTCGCATTGAGCTGTCATTTACCATGCTGACAGCATCTCTGATTGGTGTAGTGTGTATTTGGCCATTTGAACAAAATGCGGAAATTTCGAGCCTCATTTTCTTATTATATTGCATCCTCTTTTTTATCACTTACATTTATCTTTGCTGGATTAGTTTTAAAGAAAAACGTAGAGACTACACTTTATTAGCAATGTGTATGACTGCGATCATTGTGATTGTTATTGCAGACATCACAGCCTTGGTATTCTTTCCAAAAGAAGGTTTTACACCGTTATCTCCCTTTACTTCACCGATTATTACCCTATTTATCGTGGTGATTTTGGGGGCGAGACTCAATCGAAATATACAGAAAATTGAAAAATATAATGATGATTTGGCATTTGAAGTTCAGAAAGTCAGTGATGAACTATGTAGTAGCTTGAATGATAAACATCAGCTTGAACTGAGTAATGTACGCCTGCAGGAACGGATTAAATTATCGCATGATCTGCATGATGGTCTGGGCGCATCCATTGTGCGCTCGATGATCTTGGTTGATCAGTGTGAAAGTAATATTCCAAACAGACAGTTCTTGTCGATGTTGAAATTATTGCGCGATGATTTAAGGCAAATTATTGATAGTGGATCATCTTTAGACAGTAAAGTGCCAGATTCACCTTTGCTCTGGATCGCACCTGTTCGACATCGCTTTAGTCAGTTGATGGATGAAGTGGAAATGAATGCCAAATGGTGTATTCCTTCGCAGTGGGCGATCAAACCAACGGCAATTCAGTGTCTGACTTTAATACGAGTGATTGAAGAAAGCCTGACCAATATTGTGAAACATAGCCAAGCAAATCATGTCAATGTGACGCTGTCACAGTTCGAAAATGGCGCATTGTTATTAACCATTGAAGACGATGGCATCGGTTTTGATGTTGAGAGTGTTTCTAATCATGGCATGAGTATCGGTATGAGAAGTATGAAAATGCGTGTGGAGCGTATAGGCGGAAATTTCAAAATTCATTCTCAGCAAGGCTGTACCATTATTCAAACAGAAATTAATTTAAAATCAGCTGCATAAAATAATATGTTGAAATAATAAAAATGATGATCAATTAGATATTAAATAACCTAAAGCGCATTGCATTGTTCTGCTGTGTCACTTTTATCGCCGCTTGTGGTTCGCAGGATCAAGCGCCTAAACCGGGTGAGTATGGGCAGATTTTGTTCCAACAATCAGTGTTAAGCACCGAAGAAATTCAGCAATTACTCACAGAAAGTCAAAGCCATACAAATGCATTAAACACTAAAAATTTTGCAGTGGATTACACGGCGACATCGAGCCAAAACCCATATCGTGCAGTCTTGTTGGTCAGAGGTAGGGCAATGACCAGTGGCGAGGTATCCGTTAAATTTCAAATTGATAACTACAATGCTGCTATTCAACAAACCTCAAGCAATCTCATGCAAATGGACGCAGGTGTTGATCAGGTTGAACGATTAGAGACATTGGATGCAGGACAAGAATTTACTTTTGTCATGGATGGTGCACCTTTTTCAGTCAATGCTGCCAACGACCCAAATAGCATGACCAGTCAACTGAGTTTGTTAGAGTCGAGGAATGTGGAGTTTCAAAGTATTGAATTACAAATTTGACAAAGCAAAGGCAGTCAATACGGTGTAATGCGCTATCTTTGGTTTATTGGATTGGTGTTATTGATTGTATGGGTTTATCGCGTCATCGTGGAGAAAAAAGCCGATCAAGTCGAAGATTTTTTAAATCGTAGAAAGCGAAAATAATGCTATTCAGTAGCATAAAAAGGGAGCGTGACGCTCCCTTTTTTATTGATTTTATTCAGCTTCTGTTGGGACGAGCATGAGTACAGATTCATTTAATAGCATGGCAATATCTTCTAAAATATCAGCATCATATAAAGATTCGTCTAGCGCTAGACTTTGACCATCGGCAATGGTTTTTAAATGCAATGCAAATTCGTCTGAGATACAGATTCCTTCACCATTTGCCCAAAACAAAATATCACCATCTTGCTCTGTGTAAAGTAAGCGTGAAGCAGGTTCTAACATGAGTTGATAGCCTTGATCTAGAGCTTCCTCTAAATCACCAGTGCCGATTTCTTCTGCTTCAGGAATATTGTCAGGATATTTAGGTTCTGACATTAAGCTCATGATTGCATCTTCAAGTACGGTTGAATTTTGCAATTGTTCAAATAACTTTTCTTTTAAATACTCAAGTTCATTTTCAGTCACTTGGCCAATCGCACTGATTTGGTCACGTAAAATGTCAGTTAATGGATTTTTAAGTAGAGGATTGTCTGTGAATTTGTCTGTCACTCGATCCATCATTTCAGTGACATTTGGCATGCGGAAGCCAAATGAATACGTCAGACATTCATCTTCAGCTACGCCATAGTGTGATAGGCCTGGTGGTACATAAAGTAAGTCGCCGGGAGCAAGCACTTCATCAAAATGAACGTCCATTTCTGGCAGTAAGCGAAGCGGTTGACCTTCGACAAATGAAGTATCTGCATCACACATCTGACCTAATTGCCAACGGCGGTGACCATAGCCTTGTACGAGGAATACATCGTAAAAATCAAAATGTTGTCCGACAGAGCCACCTTTTTGTGCATACGACACCATGATGTCATCACGACGCCATTGCGGAATAAATGAAAACTGCTTCCAAAGCTCGGCTAGGTCAAAAGAATAATGATCGACAGCTTGAACCAATAAAGTCCACAGTTTCGGCATTTTTTGAAAATCAGCTTTAAGTAGTGGAGAAGATTTTACTGTCCATTGGTTAGGATCACGATCTTTTTGTTTGATGAGACGTGCAGTGACGTTATCTTCTAAAGCCAATTCAAGAATGTCTTTGGGTTCTAGTATATGGGCAATTTCAGGGAGTGCATTACGAACCAATAATGGTTTTTTCTGCCAATATTCGGCAAGGAATTGTTCAGCGCTGATACCGCCGAGGATGTCAAGAGAATGAGCCATAGCTAAATACATACAATTTCAATGGATATATTGTCCCTTGAGATTCCAGTTTTTAGCAAGGCTCTATTTCATTAAATTATTTCGATTAACTTGAGACTATTTTAAAGGATTGTCTTTGAGATATTGCATGACTAATTTTTCAACTTCCAAATCATAGCTATTGGCAGCAGCCGTAGTCGCTGAAAATTTCATGAATTGCTCAAAATGTGCATTGGTGTCAATTTTAGTATTTTCTTTGTCAGACATTAATTTGAAATGATTCGGCATGACTTTTGCCATCATTTCAACATTTTCGGTTTGTAGTTTTAGAAGTTTTTTCACTTCAACTGTTTGTGGTTGAATGCTTTCAAATTTTTGTTTGCCTAGAGCAACCAGTTTATTGATTTGTTGTTCTGGCGTGCTACTACCACCGGTTTTGGTTTTAGTCCCTAGCTGTTGAATGATTTGCTCCTGCATTGCAGCGCCTTGTTGTTCTAATTCAGCAAAGATAAATTTATATTGAACCCATTCATTGACTAAGTTTTTATTGTATTGCTGAGAGTTGGTCACAGTTTGATTCACTGTATTGGTATGACCGTTTGTCGAACAAAATAGAAGGCTAATGCTAATGAGGCTAGATGAAATTAAATTAAACGTTTTCATGTTTTCAGTTCTTGGTTGTAATAAATAAGTAAGTGACTTTTTAATCATTAGCCCATAAAGAGCTAATGATGTGTTTATTATGCTGTAACAGATAATAATTTTAAAATTATGGGACTAAGATCTTAAGCTCACGCAAAATATTGCAGAGTTTAATCATCGGCATACCCATGAGTGTAGTTTGGTCTTGCCCGATCATTTCTTCAAATAAGCTAATCCCTAAACTTTCACATTTAAAACTGCCAGCGCAGTGTAACGGTTGTTCAACCTGAACATAACGTTCAATTTCAGGCAAGCTTAGTTTGCGAAATTTCACTTTATAGTGCTCGACAAGGGTTTGTTCAAAACCTATCGATTTTTGTTGGACACTGAGTGCAGTACTGAAATAAACGATTTTGTCAGAATTGGCTTGAAGCTGCTTGATGGCTTTTTTATCGCAAAGCGGTTTACCGATAAAAATATCTGGTGCGCCTTCGCGCCATGCGACTTGGTCAGAACCAATCACAATCGCGTCTGGGTGTTGGTTTGCAATCGCTGAAGCTTTTTCAAATGCCAGTCGCTTCGCTAACTCATCGGCGTGGTTCTCACCGCGAGGTGTTTCGTCTATATCTGGTACGATTGAGTGATAATCAATCCGTAAACGGTCCATCAGGTCTTTACGGGTTTGGCTGCTCGAAGCCAAAATGATTTTGGGAGTACTCATTACACTGCATATTCCATAAGTACATCAAGCGGTACATAAGACAGCGCCGCTTGGTGACACGCTTGTATTTTAATAGGTGGGGCAAATCCTTCTTGATACGCTTCCACCCAGCGAGTCACACAGATACACCAGAAGTCACCAGGTTGTAGTCCTGGAAAACCAACTTCGGGTAAGGGTGTGATTAGGTCATTGCCAACTTTTTGGGAAAAGTTTAAAAATTCAGATGTCATTTGTGCACACATCGTATGCTGACCAAGGTCTATTGTTGCTGTATGGCAAAAGCCATTTCTAAAATATCCGGTAATCGGATCAAAACAACAGCTTGCCAAGGGTTCGCCTAAAACATTTAAACGATTAATATTTGGGTCTGGATGAATCGACATAAGCGCTGAATCTTTATAAGGCTTTTCGCTATCATAACAAAACTTTGGCTCTACATAGCTTTTCTGCAAAAGAAGCTAACGTTTTTCTGCATAATCATTTAAAATCGTCGCGTTTTGATATCAATAAAAGAGAGTAATGCATGAACTTTCAGCGTATGACTGACCTAGATTTGGCGGGTAAACGTGTTCTGATCCGTGAAGATCTTAACGTACCAGTTAAAAATGGCGTGATTACAAGCGATGCACGGTTACGTGCGGCGTTGCCAACAATTAAAGCAGCTGTAGAAAAAGGTGCTGCTGTAATGGTGTATTCACACTTAGGTCGTCCTGTTGAAGGTGAGCCTAAAGCAGAACAGTCTCTAGCACCTGTAGCCGCTTATTTAACAGAAGCTTTGGGTCAAGACGTTCAACTGATCACTGACTATTTGGATGGTGTTGACGTTGCGCCAGGTCAAGTGGTTTTACTTGAAAACTGCCGTTTCAACGTAGGTGAAAAGAAAAACAATCCTGAATTATCTGCTAAATATGCAGCACTTTGTGATGTCTACGTTATGGATGCATTTGGTACGGCTCACCGTGCAGAAGCATCGACTGAAGGCGTAGCACGTTGTGCAAAAGTGGCTGCTGCAGGTCCTTTACTTGCTGCTGAGCTTGATGCGCTAGGTCGTGCACTTAAAACTCCTGCAAAACCAATGGTTGCGATTGTTGCAGGCTCAAAAGTTTCTACTAAATTAGATGTATTAACTTCACTATCTGACATCTGTGATCAATTGATCGTGGGTGGTGGTATTGCCAATACATTCTTAGCTGCTGCGGGCTTTAATGTTGGTAAATCACTTTGTGAAAATGACCTGATCGACACAGCAAAAGCCATTGCTGCAAAAGTATCTGTACCACTTCCAACAGATGTTGTTGTTGCTGATGCTGCTGAAATTGATTTTGCAGACTTCCTCGGTTCATTAGCTGCTGCTAAAGCTGTTGTGAAAAAAGTTGAAGATGTAACAGATAACGACATGATTTTGGATGTAGGTCCTGAAACTGCCAAAGCATTTGCAGAAATCTTGAAAACTTCAAAAACTATTCTATGGAATGGCCCAGTAGGTGTGTTTGAAGTTGATCAATTCGGCGAAGGCACAAAAGCATTGTCTTTAGCGATTGCAGAATCTGAAGGCTTCTCGATCGCGGGTGGTGGTGACACGCTTGCTGCAATTGATAAATATGAAGTTGCAGACAAAATTGGTTACATCTCGACTGGTGGTGGTGCCTTCCTTGAATTCGTTGAAGGTAAAACTCTTCCTGCTGTAGCAGCGCTTATCGAATGTGCTTAATGAAGCATTATCAATAAGATAATACAGTATTAAAAAAGGTTGGCTTCGGTCAGCCTTTTTTTATGGTCTATTCATTTTGCCGTCATCAAAGTGCAATATTTCTGCAATAAAATTCATCGCAACACCTAATTCGCAGTAGTAGGAAACAACGATGAACTTAAAACTTGCACTTGCTGTACTTTTAATTGCTCCATTAACTTTGACAGCTTGTGCTAAAAAAGAGTCTGCACCAACGGAATCAGAAGCATCTGCTGTTGCCGTAGACAATGCTCAAACAACGCCAGAACAACAAAAAGCCATTGATGAACTTGATAAGCCAGTATTGGATGAAAAGAACCAAGATGTTCCTGCTGAAATTGCAAATGCACCTGCAGACGAAGCAACAGCTGACGCTGAAACAGCCGCTTCAGCAGCAGCAGCTCACTAAGATTGTTGTCTTTATTTAAAAAGTCCCTGCAAATGCAGGGATTTTTTTTTAAATAGTGTTATTTGTTGCTGAATTGAAATGATTGAGCATGTAGAATATGCGGCATTACCTGGGAGGATATTATGGCTCTTATTTCATTGCGCCAGCTCTTGGATCACGCCGGCGAACATGCTTACGGCGTACCAGCATTCAACGTAAACAACTTAGAACAAATGCGTGCAATTATGCTTGCAGCAGATGCAACAAATTCACCTGTAATTGTACAAGCATCTGCGGGTGCACGTAAGTATGCAGGCGCTCCGTTCTTGCGTCATTTGATTTTGGCAGCAATCGAAGAATGGCCACATATTCCTGTGGTTATGCACCAAGACCATGGTACTAGCCCTGACGTATGTCAACGTTCTATTCAACTTGGCTTCTCATCAGTGATGATGGACGGTTCTTTAGGTGAAGACGGTAAAACGCCAACTTCATACGAATACAACGTAGACGTGACTCGTCGTACTGTTCAAATGGCACATGCGTGTGGCGTTTCAGTAGAAGGCGAAATCGGTTGTTTAGGTAGCCTTGAAACTGGTATGGCTGGTGAAGAAGATGGTGTAGGCGCTGAAGGCGTACTTGATCATTCTCAGCTTTTAACTTCAGTTGAAGAAGCGCGTTCATTTGTAGCTGATACCAATGTTGACGCACTTGCAATTGCAGTGGGTACTTCACACGGTGCGTACAAATTTACTCGCCCACCTACAGGTGACATCTTAGCGATTGACCGTATTAAAGAAATTCACGCTGCTTTACCAAATACACATCTTGTAATGCACGGTTCAAGCTCTGTGCCACAAGAATGGTTAGCTGTAATTAATGAATTCGGTGGTAACATCGGCGAAACTTATGGTGTTCCAGTAGACCAACTTGTAGACGCAATCAAACACGGTGTTCGTAAAATTAACATCGATACTGACTTACGTCTTGCATCTACAGGTGCTATGCGCCGTATGATGGCTGAAAAACCAGCTGAATTTGACCCACGTAAATTCTTCTCTGCAACTGTTGATGCAATGAAACAAATTTGTATCGATCGTTATGAAGCATTTGGTACAGCGGGTAATGCTGACAAGATTCGTCCAATTTCTTTAGAGAAAATGGTGAGTCACTATAAATAATTTGTCTTGAGATAGATTATTTTTGAAGAAAAGCCCACAATTAAGTGGGCTTTTCTTTGATTTGAACTTAGAAAAATTGCTTTAAATACAACTCAAGAATAAGAGCGTGTCATGGAATTGATCTTTGCTGCCGCGATTTGCAGTGTTCTCGTTTCAGTAATTCTAAAACTCTGTCGTGATCGGGGTTTTAACCCTGCACAAATGATCACATGGAATTATGCATCTGCGAGTATTTTATGTTTTCTATGGTTTAAGCCGGATCTAGCCCATATTTCGATTAATAAAACGCCGTGGGTTTTAATTGCGGCTTTGGGTGTATTACTGCCGACGATTTTTTATTGCTTAGCACGCTCACTGCAAACAGCAGGTATTTTAAAAACCGAATTGGCTCAGCGCTTATCTGTTGTGCTTTCTCTTAGCGCAGCCTATTTTATTTTCAGTGAATATTTTAATGCCATTAAGCTCATTGGTATTGCACTTGGTGTACTTGCGGTATTGCTGATTTTATTTTCACAGCGTAAGGGAAGCATTGATGGAAAGCAGGGGATTTTATTTTTATTAAGCGTTTGGGCAGGCTATGCACTGATTGATGTGCTATTAAAATTTGCTTCAGGTTTAGGCATGCAGTTTGCGGTGACTTTAAATCTGGTGTTTATTTGTGCATTTTTACTTTCGAGTATTTATAACATCGTACAGCACGGCAGTTTGGGGCAGACCAAAAATATCCTCGCTGGATTGGGCTTAGGTCTCTTAAACTTTGCCAATATTGCACTGTATGTGAAAGCCCACATGTTGCTTAAAGACACACCTGCAATCGTATTTGCTGGCATGAATATTTTGGTCGTGGTTTTAGGTGTGGTTGCGGGCCTCATCATCTTTAAAGAAAAATTGAGAGTCGCAACCGTATTTGGTTTGATTGCAGGGATCATGAGTGTGGTTTGCTTAGCATATGCCATGTCTGTCTAAGATAATTTTTAGCAAAAACGATCGGGTGTTGTAGTAAATCATCCCACTCAGCCACGCCCATGAGCAGTCCTTGATCTCGACAGGTTGGACACTCAGGGCAGTGATGATCAGTATATTGATAAGTATGCAGATACATTTGATGGCAATGACCGCATTCAAACTTCATCGGCATTTGTAGTAAATATGACATGTCCCACCTCTGCTTGAATTGTTGTTTTGATTCAAATTATTCAGCAAAGTTCAGACCAATTTATAAAATTTCTATTTTCTCACATTGTTACTAAATATGTCGTTATTAAAAAAGCCCTCGTATTGAGGGCTTTTAGTTTTAGATGTTTACTTAACGTGTGAGTTGTTGAAAACGTTGTAAGGTATTTTCAAAATAACATTTACCCACAGCAACAGGGTGCTTCAGAAAATCTTGAGTTTCAATGGTGCCTTGTAACTGACCCGGTTGTTTACAGTTTGGGCAGTTTGGATAGCTATGGAGCATATCGCCCGCATATTTTTGTAAATAAACCGTATTGCACGCTTCGCAATGAAATTTCATAGGTAATTTTATAGCTGTAGGCATAGGGAGAAACCTGAGTATATTTTGAGCAGAATATACTCGATAATTGTTTAAATAATAAGTCCCGAAATGACAAAAAAGAGGCAAAATTGCCCCTTTCGTCGGTTTTATGGAAAGCTTAGAGGTGTGTAAAAATTTCTTCAGCATTCAGACGTGATTTAGGTAATTTCGCATTGAAATCATTTTCGCTACGATAGCCTAAAGTCATCAGTACAGAAGGAATCAAGTTTTGTTCAACTAAGCCCAATTCTTCAGTGATGATCGCTTCGTCAAATCCACCAATCGGTGTTGCATCCACACCTTCAATGCCTGCTGCCAAAAGCATTTGACCTAAAGCAATAAATGTTTGGTTTTCAGCCCAACGTTGAATATCACCTTTTTCATTACGATAATAATCGACATAACCTGTACGGCTGTCTTTTTGACCTTGTTTGGCTTTGTCATCTTTAAAGCGACCACTACGATCATCCTGATTTAAAAGATTATCTAAATGCTCTGCAGTGATGTCTGCTTTAGTACAGAATAAAATCGTATGTGATGAATCTAAAACTTTTGGGGCATTGTAGGCATATTTTCCTACTAAGGCTTTGGCAATGCGTTGTTTGGCTGCATCATGATCTGCAATAAAAAAATGCCAAGGCTGAATATTAATGGAAGATGGTGTTAAACGGAGTATTTGTAATAAACGCTCAAATTGTTCCTGTGGAATTTTTTTAGCAGGATTATATGCTTTCGTGGTATAGCGTTGTTTTGATACGTTTAACAGATCCATCGAATATCTCCAGATATAGTTTGCTGTAGTTTAGCGGATAAATGGCCAAATGGTCTAAGGAGAAAATTTTCCAAAGATAGATCTTAGTCGTATATGCTGTACTCATTGGCTAAAAATTAACAGATTTAAGCTGTATGAAGTGCGAATTAGAGTTATATAAAATCATAAGATAGATAAATGCTATTGGTAGTTTTTGCCAAAAGGCGTTTAATCAATTGTAGTTAATCATAGTTTAAGCATGAGACAGCAGCGATGGATTACACCAATCATTTCAAGAAAAAATTAAAAACCGAACAGCAGATTGGTTTATGGGTCGGATTAGCCGATGCTTATGGGACTGAAATAGCTGCAAACGCAGGTTATGACTGGTTGCTAATTGATGGCGAGCATGCACCAAGTGACTTACGGACGACATTGTCGCAATTGCAAAGTATTGCAGCATATCCTTCGCAAGCCGTAGTTCGACCTCCAATTGGTAGTGTGCAACTGATTAAACAATTGTTGGATATCGGTGCGCAAACCTTGCTGATTCCTATGGTTGAAACTGTTGAACAAGCTCAACTTATGGTTAAGGCAGTACGTTATCCACCTGAAGGTATTCGTGGAGTAGGTGCAGCATTAGCACGTGCAACACGTTGGAACAGTATTCCTGACTACTATGCAACTGCACATGAAAATATCTGTTTACTGATTCAGATTGAGTCGGTTGAGGGGATTAAAAACTTAGATGAAATACTGAAAATTGATGGCATCGATGGGGTATTTATTGGTGCGGTGGATTTGTCGGCGACGATGGGTTATCAGGGGAATTCGAACCATCCTGAAGTACAAAAAACCGTGATTGATGCAATTCAGCGTATACGTAAGGCGGGTAAAGCCGCAGGTATTTTGTCGACACAACATGATGTGACTCAGAAATATATCGAGTTAGGCACAGAATTTGTTGCCGTGGGTGTCGATACCAGTGTGCTCATGAATTCGTTACGAGAGCTTTTATCGAAGTATAAAACCGATACCCAAGTAATGAAAACAGAAGGTGGTTACTAAGCGGTACAGCCTTGGTTATATTATTTACTGTGTGGGTAATTAATTTACTCGTTGGTTAAAAAAATTAATTCAATAATTTTAGCAAAAGTAGTGGCTTAGAGTATATATAAGTCCTACTTTTGCTAATCAAAGCGCAATATTGTATACTTCTGCTTAACTCGAAGCGGGTAATGTTCCTGCTTATCTTTTTTTATTTAGCTGATTGTGATTTATCTGTATTCAAGCTTCTGACTTGAATCTTATCTTTGTAACTACAGAATTATTATTCCAAACCCGATTGATTAATCTCTTTGTTCTGTCACAAAAAGCTCACATGTTGAGTAAATCTTTTGAATATTTTAAATACTTGGCAAACTGCCAAAGCCGTAAATGGCGACGAAATTAATGTAAAACTGGTGCCTTTGAAACGTCAACAAAATACCAATGCTGGTTTAATTTGGGTTGATGTTGGGCAAATGATTGAATTAGAAACAGGCGAAACCTTTAACCTGAATCTAGATGGCAAAAGCTTCTATACTGGCCCAAACCAGCTATATCGCTTAGCTTAAATGAAAAAAACAGCAGATGATCTGCTGTTTTTTTTTGCTTAATTAAAAATCTACGTTTGCATGGTTTGGATACGTACATTAATCAGATATGATGGTAAATTTTTCTAAAGGCTAACGATTAGAAAGCTATGGACTAGTAAGACCAAATTTTTAATTTTAAATCACTCACAGATGGGTTTTCATTAAACTCTAATATTTGAGCTTGTTCTGCACGCCAGTCCCCTAAAACGATACGCGGTTTGCCATGCACATCATGTATTTGGGGGCGGTGGGTATGTCCATGAATCAGTAGATCGGCTAGCTCTAAAGCCTTTTCTACAGCTTCGGCATTTACATCCATGATGTCATAGGATTTAACTTGCTTGGTTTCTGTACTTTTTTTGCGGAAGCCATTGGCGATTTTTTGTCGAAAGCTAAGCGGTAAGCTCTTTAAGAAACCTAATAGGAAAGGATTACGAATCACTTTACGAAACTTTTGGTAAGACACATCATCGGTGCAAAGTAAATCGCCATGTTCGAGACGAATTTTATAGTTGCCAATGTGGAGATAATCCACGTCTTGTAATAATTGACCGTGAAATTTATCTAAAAACTTTTGACCCAATGCAAAATCACGATTACCTACTTGGAAATAAATTTGATTTCCCAAAGCAGTGAAATCTTTTAGTGCTGTAATGATTTCGTCTAACCATGGGGCAGTGAAGTCATCACCAATCCAAGCATTAAACCAATCACCTAAAATATACAGCTGGGTATTTTGAGTTTTGTATTGTTCTAACAAAGCTAAAAACCCCCGAACGAGTCGAGGGTGTTCAGGTGACAAATGTAAATCAGCGATAAACAGATAGGTCACGAATCTTTTCCTTTGAATCTCCCTAAATCCCTCTTTAAAAAAGAGGGACTTTTCCTCCCTTTTATAAAGGGAGGTTAGGAGGGATTCTTATTCAGAAATGATTTTAGCTGATTCGATTACAACGTTCTCTAGAGGAACGTCTGCGTGGTAGCCACGGTTACCAGTACGAACGCTTTTGATTGCGTCAACAACGTCAAGACCTTCAACTACTTTACCAAATACTGCATAGCCCCAACCTTGCGCTGTTTTACCAGTGTGGTTAAGGAAAGAGTTGTTTTTCACGTTAATGAAGAATTGAGCTGAAGCAGAGTGAGGTGCTTGAGTACGTGCCATAGCGATCGTACCAACATCATTGCTTAAACCGTTGTCAGCTTCGTTTTCAATAGAATCACGAGTTGTTTTTTCTTTGAAGTTTTCATCCATGCCGCCGCCTTGGATCATGAAACCATCAATAACACGGTGGAAAATCACGCCGTCATAGAAACCATCGCGAACATACTGTAAGAAGTTTTCAGCAGTTTTAGGTGCTTTTTCAGTGTTAAGCTCAAGAACAATACGACCTTTATTGGTGTTTAATTCGACTTGAGGAAAACTCATTGTGTAATCTCCTGTACATGGACATGAAAGCCATGGGTTTTTTGGTTGTGAGAAGCATAAGCAAACTGTAAACTACAAGGCAAGTAAAAACGTTACTTTCTTTGTTAAAAATGAAGAAAAGCGTTTTAATTATCCTAATTTTATCTTTATAGAAGTGATTTTATTACCATGAAGCCAAACGATGTTGTTTCATCCCTGCCTAACAATCCGACAACCAAGAACAATGCCCCTGTCGAAGCTGCGCAGCAGGAACAACAGCCAGGCTTAGATTTTGTACGTCAGGTCATTACCGATGATTTATCAGCAGGTCGTACAGAACAAGTTGTAACACGTTTTCCACCTGAGCCAAATGGCTACCTACATATTGGTCATGTAAAAGCTATTTGTCTGAACTTTGGTATTGCTCAAGAATTCGCAGGTCTATGTAACCTCCGTTTTGACGATACAAACCCAGATGCCGAAGAGCAAGAGTATGTAGACGGTATTGCCAATGACGTGAAATGGCTAGGTTTTGAGTGGAATGGCGAGCCACGTTATGCATCGAGCTATTTTGATCAGCTTTACACTTGGGCAGTGCAATTGATTGAACAAGGTGATGCCTATGTGGATTTGCAAAGCCCTGAAGAAATCAAACTAAACCGCGGTAATTTTGTTGAGCCGGGTAAAAACTCGCCGCAACGTGATGCTAGCGTAGAAGAAAACTTAGCGCGTTTTGAACAAATGCGTAATGGTGAGTTAGGAGAAGGTCAGGCAGTACTACGTGCCAAAATTGACATGACTTCACCTAACATTCATATGCGTGATCCTATTTTGTATCGTATTTTGCATTCAGAACATCACCAAACTGGTGATAAATGGAAAATGTACCCAATGTACGATTATGCGCATCCATTATCAGATGCCATTGAAGGGGTTACGCATTCACTGTGTACACTAGAGTTTGTTGATCACCGTCCATTCTATGACTGGGTTGTAGAGAAAGTTAAATCACCATCTGTACCACGTCAGTACGAATCAAGCCGCCTAAATGTAGATTACACCATTACCTCTAAACGTAAATTACGTAAATTGGTTGAAGGTGGATTTGTGAATGGTTGGGATGACCCACGTATGCCGACCGTTGTGGGTATGCGCCGTCGCGGCTTTACCCCAGAAGGTCTGCGTGACTTCTGTAAACGTGTAGGTGTAACGAAAGTCGATGGCAGTATTGTTGATGTTGCAATGCTTGAATATTGCATCCGTCAGTCTTTAGAAAATACTGCTTCACGTGGTATGGCGGTGTTGAATCCACTGAAAGTGACTTTAACCAACTTGCCTGAAGCAATGGATTTGGTACATGCACGTCATCCAAACGTGGACATGGGTGACCGTATTATTCCGTTGACTCAAGACATTTACATCGACCGTAAAGACTTTGAAGAAGTTGCACCTAAAGGTTTTAAGCGTCTGATCCCGGGCGGTGAAGTGCGTTTACGTCATGCGTATGTGATTAAGTGCGATGAAGTGATTAAAGACGAGAACGGTGAAGTGGTTGAATTGAAATGTTCAATCGACCCTGAAACTTTAGGTAAAAACCCTGAAGGCCGTAAAGTGAAAGGTGTTGTACATTGGGTTTCTGCAAGCAAAGGTATTGCTGCGGAAGTTCGTATTTACGACCGTTTATTTACTGAGTCAGACCCTGAAGTGGGTGATGACTTCCTTGCAAACTTAAATCCTGAATCACTGAAAGTGGTTCAAGCGGTCATTGAGCCTGCATTGGCAGAAGCAAAACCTGAAGATCGTTTCCAATTTGAACGTGAAGGTTATTTTGTTGCAGATCAGTTTGATCATACAGCGGAAAAACCAGTGTTTAACCGTATTCTAGATTTGAAAGACAGCTTCAAACCAGGCAAATAAAATCTTAGCTTTTAAATGGATTCATCTTTGAATCCCCAATAGGTTAAGATCAAGTAGGTTAAGATTAAGCTCAACTTCGGTTGGGCTTTTTTCATTGTTGAAATTGTTCATTAAGGCAGTACAGAGGGGAAATAAGTGATCATTCGAAATAAAAATAATAGTTTTAAACTTTTATTTGCATGGCATGGCACGATACTCCCAAAAGTCATGCCTGCGTTGGCTGTCGTCGTGAGTTTGTCGGCGATTTTGGTGTATCTAAGCGCTGCACACTACCTGAATACGCCTGAAGTTCCAGCCATCGGATTTACCATCTTTGGGGTGATTCTGTCGATTTTTTTGAGCTTTCGAAATACTGCCTGTTATGACCGTTGGTGGGAAGGGCGCAAGCTTTGGGGCTCATTGATTGCCAATACACGCCACATGATTCGTGATAGCCATGTCCTTGAAGATGAGCAGAGAACCGTGTTGATGTACCGCATCATGCTGTTTTGCAATTTGTTACGTGATCGCTTACGCTATGAATCACAAGATATTGCACATTTTAAAGACGGCGTAGCTTTGACGGATCAGCAATGGCAGCAATGCCGAGACAATATCAATGCACCACAGTATTTACTTGAAATTATTCAAAAAGATTTAGTCAAAGCCTATAAGCAAGGTCAGATTACAGACATTATCTACAGCACGCTTACACGTCATACCGTAGCGATGGGTGATATCCATGCAGGCTGTGACCGTATTATGACCACGCCATTACCATTTTCCTATTCGGTGCTTTTACATCGCGCAGTGTATTCATTTTGTCTGATTTTGCCATTTAGCCTAGAGGCCAGTTTAGGGATATGGACACCTGTCATTGTGGCTTTGATTGCGTATTTATTTTTAGGTTTGGATGCGTTAAGTGCAGAGCTGGAGGAGCCTTTTGGCTTGCAGGAAAATGATTTGCCGCTGGACTCGATTGTACGAAACATTGAGCGTGAAATATTTAGTAGTTTAGAGGTGGATCTGCCACCGCTGATTAAGACTTTTAACAGTAACCTAAGATAAGTTTGGCCTAATTTTCAGATAAATTGGGCGATATGTACCAAGCATACTGATGCTGAAAAAAATCGTCCAAGTGCTGCATAAAGGCCTGTACTTTAGGCGGGACAAAATGTCGATGCGGAATTACCACATAGATTGCAGTACTTTGAAGAGGGATCTTGGGTAGAACTTGGATGAGCTGGCCAGATTGTAAATCTTCATCCACATGCCAGATGGAGTGGTTTGAGATGCCTAAACCTGCAAGTGCTGCTTGGCGTACACCTTCACCTGAGTTGATATGAAATTGCCCTGAAACGGGTATTTTTATGCTGTATTGATCTTGGAAGAATGTCCAATATTGCGAAACGCCTTTAGGGTATTTCTGTAAAATGCATTGGTGCATAGAGAGCTCTTCTAGAGAGCGAGGTTCGCCATGTTGCTCGATATAGTTTGGCGAGGCACACAAAATACGACGGTTTAAGCTAAGTGGTTTAGCAATCAGCGATGAGTCTTCTAGTTGACCAATACGTATCGCAACATCGATACCTGCCGAGACCAAATCTAAATTTTGATCGGTCTGTTCAATATCCAAAGTCAATGTTGGATGCAACTTGGCAAAGGCTGCAAATACTGGCCCTAAAATACGATTTCCAAAAACTTCTGAACATATGATTTTTAATACGCCACTGAGTTGTTGTGGTTCAGGCTGAAATTGGCTCAGTAGCGAATTAAATTGTTCGAGTAAGGGAAATCCTTGTTGCAATAAAACAGCACCTTCCTGTGTTAAATGTAGTTGCCGTGTGGTGCGATGAAATAGGCGTAGCCCTAAACTTTGTTCAAGTCTGTGTAGACGGCTACTAGCGACAGAAACAGAGAGATTGGCTTCTTTGGCGGCTTGACTGATTGAACCCAGTGTCGCCATTCGTGTGAATAAGTCGAAATCTTCAGTCAGCATTATCAATATAATCAAGAAAGTCTTTCTTGATATTCAGGGTTTTTCTGATAAACATCTGTACTTATTCTGTGTATAAATCAAACACAGGAAATCACCATGAATTATCACAATCTAGGGCAATCTGGCTTGCAAGTATCAGAGTTTGGCTTTGGTGCAGGTACATTTGGCGGGCAAGGCCCAATTTTCTCTGCATGGGGGCAAGCGAGCTTAAATGATGCTCAGCGCATGATTGATCTCTGTATTGATCAAGGCGTGAATTATTTCGATACCGCAGATGCTTATTCAAATGGTGTCTCTGAGCAGATGCTCGGTGCATTACTTCAATCAAAACGCCAAGAGATGATTATTTCCAGCAAAGTGGGTATCCGATTGAATGATGGAATCAATCAAGGTGGATATTCTAGAAGCTATTTAATTCAAGCCGTAGAGGCGAGTTTAAAGCGGTTAGGCACAGATTATATTGATGTGCTGCAACTGCATCAGTTTGATAGCACGACGCCACTTGAGCAGCTGATGCGCAGTTTAGATGACTTGGTAGGTAGTGGAAAAGTTCGCTATATCGGTGTGTCGAATTTTTCAGGCTGGCAGCTCATGAAAGCGCAGTCGATTGCCCAACAGCAGGGCTATGAAAAGCTAAGTGTGCATCAAGTCTATTATTCTTTGATTGGACGTGACTATGAATGGGAGTTGATGCCTGCGCAGCATGATCAATAGATTGGTGCAGTGGTATGGAGTCCGCTAGGCTGGGGGAGATTAACAGGAAAATTTGATCGTGAGCATGCGATTCCAAAGCAAAGTCGACTACATGAGACAGCACAATTCGCACCACCAGTTCAACACGAAAAGTTATTTGCAGTGTTAGATGTAATGCAAGAAATCGCCATGGAAACAGGGCACTCTATTCCACAGATTGCATTGAATTGGCTGAAAACCAGACCGACAGTGTCTAGCATTTTGACAGGCGCACGTAATGAACAGCAACTGTTGGATAACCTTGCGGCGAAGGAATGGTCATTAAGCGTAGAGCAGTTAGCCCGATTAGACGCAGTCAGTGCAGTGTATCCACCTTATCCATACTATCCCTATTGGAATGGGCAATTTATAGAGAAGAATCCCACGCTAGTGACATCAGCATTTATTACAGAACATACAGCAGAATAGGGCAATAACAATTCAGTGGTAGGCAATGATCAGTGCTCTGTGCTATCACTGAATAAAATTAAAATACTGTAGGAATGCTGATGAGTGTCGTGATTGAAACCCAGATGTTAATTCGTAAGTCCATCAATATCGTATTTAATGCTTTTGTTGATCCTTTAATAACACAGCATTTTTGGTTTAGTGCATCGAGTGGATATCTAGAAGAAGGTAAAACGGTGCAATGGACTTGGCAAAAATATAATGCAGTCGCCGATGTAGACGTGCTGAATATTAAGGAAAACAAATTAATTCAAATACAGTGGGGAGAACCAAAAACTCAGGTCGATTTTATTTTTGAGCAAATTAGCCCGATGGAAACCTATGTCCGCATCAAAAATTCAAAGATTCCTCTGCAAGGTCAGGCATTGATTGATTTTATTATCGATAGTACAGGTGGTTTTACAACGGTTTTGGATGCAGCCAAAATTTATTTAGAACATGGCCTGCAAAGCAATTTGGTTGAAGACAAATTTCCACCTTTTAGCAATGCGAACTTTTAGCAATGTGAAGAGTGACCAAGATTAAGTATTACATCTGATACGCTAAAATAAAAAGCTTGTGTATTAGCGCAGTATTTCTAAGCAATGTGCTGATGTATTGAAATTTGATAAAGCCACGGTTCAATGCTGCTACAGTGAATTAACGATTCTTATGTTCTTCACGCTTTAAATAGGTATAAACCGGCATTTGCATTTTGGCTTTTTCACGCAGTTTCTTTTTGATATAGAACACCAGAGCAAAGCAAGTAGTGGTCACGGTCAGCATCATGCTACTCATAAAACTCATCAGAGAACTGACATAGCCAATCGTGGTGAGTCGGTTCATCATACGGAACACTTGAGGACTACTTTCAACGCCGGTAATGGCCCATGTGCATAAGTGTTCACAGTTATTAATAATCAGATGATAGTTGTTTTCATGCATGCGAGAGCGCATACGACGCACCACTTTACGACCTTTAAATTTTGGATTGCTATATGACTGAACGATAATTTTTTTGCCGTGGCTGAATTTTTCGATCGAAGTCATTTCAATCGGATGTTTTTTGAAAAGGTGTGCAAAACCAGAGTAGTGAATGACTCTACCGCGGCCGGCATATATGCCATGATGGCTATAACCGAAGTGTTTAACAATCAGATGTGTTCCAAGAGGAAAACCATCTTTCTGCACATGCATGTATTTACCAGTCCTACTTTAAATCCGAATTATTTTTAAAGATTAGTCTACTTTTAATCTGTGAATTAATCGACTATTTTAGCGATGATTTAGCTAAAATTTGTTCGATTTTTAACGTGCGCTATGGATAGGGTCATGCTTGGTCTTCAATTAACCTCAATGTTTAAAAAAATGCGCTTTATGATGCTGCTCGGTCTGATTTTCTCACCGAGTATTTCCTATGCCAATATTCAAGCGAAACGTGTCAGTCAGCCTATTGCCGTGGATGTGGTTGAAATTTCCGATCTGAGTCAACTGAAGCTCTATTTATATGATACACAGCAGCAGCCATATCAAGACCTACAGCGACTAAAGCAGGTATTAGCGCGTAAGTGTAATACGATGAACTTCGCAATGAATGCCGGGATGTATCATGCAGACTTAGCACCTGTTGGTCTATACGTTGAAAATGGAGTGCAGAAAAAAGCCTTGAATCGTGCAACACGAGGCTTTGGTAATTTTTTAATTCAGCCGAATGGTGTTCTAGCATGGAATGGCAAGCAAGCGGTGATATCAACCACACAAAAATATGCTTCCACAGATTTTAAGGCACGTTATGCAACGCAGTCAGGTCCAATGCTGGTGGTAGATGGAAAAATCAATCCAAACTTTATCCCACAGTCAGATTCATTGAAAATCCGCAATGGTGTGGGGATCAAAAACGGCAAGTTGTATTTTGTGATCAGTCGTGAAGGCGTGTCGTTTTATGCATTTGCACAATATTTTAAGCAGCAATTATCGATTAACAATGCCTTGTATTTAGATGGATCTGTGTCTAGTGCAGATATCCAAGCGTTGAATAGACATGATTCGAGTTTAAAACCTTTAGGGCCAATTGTAGCGTATACAACAGGATCTCAATGCAAACAATAAAAGCCCGAATAATCGGGCTTCATCTGTACAGTGTTTAGATTGATAGAAACAACTGTTTATTTGCCGACTAAACCTAAAAAGGTACTTTGGGTTTGGCACATTTGAATGGCTTGTTCTTTAGATTGTTTTTTAATACTTTCTTCAAACTGTTTTTTCTGTTCTTTGATTTGTTCTTCGTTTAAGCCCATTTGTTTCGATAGGGCTTCGAGCTTATCCCAAGATTCTTCGCATTCTTTGGGGATTTGGCTACAAGCACTTAGACTAAGTATGCAGCAGGCAATAAGGCAACTTGTTAATTTATTCATGTTCATTCCTTTAATTTTTATATCAATGCTGTTTAGAGGTCATCTGCCTCTTATTTGATGCAATATTAGGTTTTATTGTCGTGTGTTTAAAAATAGACATTACTGATTTGCCTTGGAGCATAGCATAAAAGCTGTAAATAGTGATGTGGCCAATCCACAAACCTGATCTGTAAATAAGCGGCATACTTTTGATTAGACTAAAAATGAAAAAGGCACTCTGTAAAACAGAATGCCTTGTTTGAACATTGAATGTTCAGACTCTACTGTAGAGGTAGATGCTGGATTTCATTTAATTCCTTACGGCTATAACCGCGCGAAGCGAGTACTTTTTTAATACCGAGGATAACATCTTCATCCGTTGCCTTTGTAAGAGCAGCAATAAGCTGTTCATTGGTTTTACAAGAGCAATCATTTTCAACACAGGCAATTTGATTCTTATGCCCGTTTTGCTGTTCATTAGCGAACAACTTATGCCAAAAACTCATAGAGCCTTCATTTGCGACCTAACATAGGACGAAATATAACCAATCCAATAAATAAAGCAAGACTACTAAAGTGAAATTTTAGCCACTTGAATCATCATTTTTTCGATTAGACTTTTAAAATCTTTAACTTATTTGTTCTTAAAGCTGTTCATAAATATGCATGTGACGAGAAAATAAAGCTTTTTTAGAATATAAAAAAGGAGCTTTTAGAAAGCTCCTTTTATGACAGCAACATGACTTGAAATAATTTGTTTAAATCTTCTCAAGAAACACGCCAGACTCTACATGGTGTGTATAAGGGAACTGATCAAATAAGGCAAATTTGCTGATTTTATGCGTTTGTGAAAGTAGTTTGAGATTGTCATGCAAAGTATCTGGGTTGCATGAAATATAGATAATGCGTTCAAAACGTTGCAACAGTTTTAGTGTTTCATCATCGATACCTGCACGCGGTGGATCGACAAATACTGTATTGAAGTTATAGCTCGTAATTTCAATTTCAGCTTCTTCAAGGCGGCGGAATGTACGTTCAGCATTGTAGGCTTGGGTGAACTCTTCAGCTGATAGACGAGCCACTTGGATATTATCAATGCCATTTTGCTCAATATTCCACTGTGCGGCATAGACTGAAGACTTGGCTAATTCTGTTGCCAAAACGCGATTAAAGCGTGTTGAAAGAGGCAGTGTGAAATTACCATTACCACAGTAAAGCTCAAGTAAGTCTTTATCAGAGTGATCGGCAGCCTGACATGCCCATTCCAGCATTTTTTGACATACGCCGGCATTTGGCTGAGTGAAACTACTTTCAATTTGTTTGTACTGATATTTACGGTCAAAAACTTGGAGTTCTTCAACCACATAGTCATCAGTTAAAATCACGCGCTGACCACGACTACGACCATAAATCTTGATATTGAGCTTTTCAGATAGGGCTTTGGCAGCTATTTCCCATTCAGCATTGAGCGGGCAGCGGTAAACCAATGAAACCAGCATTTCGCCTTTCAGCGTTGCCAAGAAATGAACCTCAAATAAACGGCTCGATAAGATCTCTTGTGCCTTGAGTTCATTTAATAATATTGGCATTAAGTCATTAATGCTTTTATCTGCAATCGGGAAATCTTTAATTTCTACAACTTGTTTTTCATTGTCTGCATTGCGTTCAAACATTGCATAGAACATATCATTTTCAGTATGCCAAATTCGGAATTCCGCTCGCATACGAAAGTTTTGTTCAGCAGAAGGAAAAACTTCTAAAGAGGGAGGGTTGTATTCTGAAAATTGAGCCGTAATGCGGGCAACTTTGGCATCAAGTTGTTGCTGATAAGTTGAAGTCATATGCAGTAAAAAATCGCAAACATATTAAAAAAAGTCATGTTAGCAAAATTCACCTTATAAGACTAAATTAATTCCACTTTTGGCTGTATTTATCTGTAGAGAAGATGAATCTGAATACGCTAAACAGAACTTTTATCGAGGGGAAGTTAAAAAAACGCTCAATCTTTATGGAACATTCATAAAGATTGAGCTAAGTGAGGAACTGATTAGTTGGAGTTCAATTCAGTGTTTAATTCATTGTCATTAAGCTAGCATTACCACCGGCTGCCGCTGTATTGACACTGATTGCACGCTCAATCACGAAACGTTCTACAGGGATGTCATATTGGCCTGAAGCTAAATGCGTAATGCCAATAATTGCACCTTCACGAGACGCGATGACTTGTTGAATTTTTAATAACTCACCTTTTTCACCATGATGTAAAACTGCATCAAAATTCCCATGATAAATATCCGTGATCACTTTAAATTGGTCCACGAGAATTTTCGGCATACTATTTAAGTGTTTCAACACAAAAGTATTGTCTGCAAGTACCACAGGCTGACTACCTACCGATAAAATCGCAGCAATTTGATGTAGTTGATCTGCATCATTGTTAGCCAATGAAAGCACACCCTTACGTGCCAAAATGGCATATTGGTTGTTTTCACCGGTTGGGCCTTGTAGCTCAAAACTTTGTCCAGCGGCTATGGCCTGCGGTGCTTGAATCGCAATGCCTGAAAAATGCTGCTTCGCCCAAGTGTTAAAAGCTTCATATGCAGGGAAGTGTGTAGCTTGCGTTTCTGCCTGAGCCGCATAAGGTGTAGCCAGTTTTTTCTCAGAAACTTGATGCATTAAACGGTAAAGATATAAAGGACCGCCCGCTTTTGGACCAGTACCTGATAAGCCCTCGCCGCCAAAAGGTTGTACACCAACCACAGCGCCTACAATATTACGGTTAATGTATAGGTTGCCAACTTCTGCATGACCGATAACTTTTTGAATCGTGTCATCAATACGTGTATGCAAGCCCATGGTTAAACCATAACCTTTGGCATTGATTTGCGTTAATAGGTTTTCAATCTCACCATATTTGTAGGTGATTAAATGCAATACTGGCCCAAAAACTTCGTGTTCTAAATCATTTAAATGTGGAAGTTCAATTAAAGTTGGTGCAACAAAAGTTCCCGTACTTAACGCATTGCTATCAGCATTAAACATGATTTGATGTACGGGATAGCCTTTGCTACGCATCTTCTCAATATGTTTTTCAATATTTTGTTGTGCTTCAAGGTCGATCACTGGGCCAATGTCAGTTGCTAAAAGTGCAGGATTTCCGACACGAAGTTGCTTCATCGCACCTTGTAACATGGTACGGACTACGTCCACATTATCTTCTTGCACACAGAGAATACGCAGGGCAGAACAGCGTTGACCTGCACTGTCATAGGCAGAGTTAACGACATCCAATACCACTTGTTCTGTCAATGCTGATGAGTCAACAATCATGGCATTTTGACCACCAGTTTCAGCAATCAAAACTACACTTTCGCCAAATTGGTTTAAGCGCTGTGCCACGGTTTTTTGCAAGATACGTGCGACTTCGGTTGAGCCTGTAAACATGATGCCTTGGACACGTGAGTCCGCGCTGAGTTTGGCCCCAATGGTTTCGCCACGGCCAGGGAGAAGTTGCAATACATCGAAGGGAACACCTGCTTCCCATAAAATATGTACAGCTTGAGCAGCAATCAGAGGCGTTTGTTCAGCAGGCTTGGCAATCACGGTATTACCTGCAACCAAGGCTGCAGCAATTTGACCTGTGAAAATAGCAAGCGGGAAGTTCCATGGGCTAATGCACAGCACAGTACCTAGGGGTTCAATTTGCGTATTCTCTGCTAGATCAATTATTTGAGCTGCATAATAACGTAGGAAATCTACAGCTTCACGGACTTCAGCAATAGCATTGGCATAAGTTTTACCACTTTCACGTGACAACAACACCATCAGAGATTGCAATTGTGCTTCCATCAAATCCGCCGCACGGTTTAAGCATGCTGCACGCTGATCTTTGTCTAAAGTTTTCCATGAAGCTTGGGCATTTACCGCATTATTGAGAGCGATTTCCGCTTGTTCTAAACTGGCTTCGCTGACACTACCGACCACATCACTATGGTTTGCAGGGTTTGTAATGTTGATACTTGCAGTATGAATTTCTTCTAAATTAGCGCCCATTGCACTAGCATGCCACTGGGTATGTGCATGCTGTACTGCCGTGGTATTGAGCTGAGATAAGTCGCGATCATTGGCTAAATCGAGTCCTTTTGAGTTGCGACGTTCTGAGCCATACAAATCTTGCGGAAATGGGATGGATGGATGCTTAGCGCCAGTCACACCTTCTTTTTCAGCAGCCGCTAATATCGTCTGTCTTGGATTTTCAATTAAATCTTCAATTTTTAAATTTTTATCTGCAATACGGTTGACGAAAGAGGTATTCGCACCATTTTCCAGTAAACGTCGAACTAAATAGGCCAATAAGGTTTCATGGTTACCCACCGGTGCATAAATACGGCATGGCACACCCAGTTTGTTGTCAGATTTCGAACCCACCACTTGTTCATAGAGGGGTTCACCCATGCCGTGAAGGCACTGAAATTCATACTGGCCTGGATAGTAAAGCTCTGGCTGTGCTAATTGGTAGATCGTAGCAACAGTTTGCGCATTGTGTGTTGCAAACTGAGGATAAATTTGCTCAGGTGCAGCCAAGAGTTTTTTAGCACATGCAATATAAGATAGGTCGGTATGAACTTTGCGCGTAAATATAGGATAGTCACTCATACCCTCAATTTGCGCTTTCTTAATTTCGCTGTCCCAGTATGCACCTTTCACCAAGCGAATCATTAAACGTTTTTGGCTACGCTTAGCGAGGTCAATAATATGGTCGACCACATAGAAACAGCGTTTTTGGTAGGCTTGAATCACAAATCCAATACCTTTCCAATCCGCTAATTTAGGCTCAAAACACAGGCGCTCAAGTAGTTCCAATGAAATTTCAAGGCGGTCAGTTTCTTCGGCATCAATGTTTAGACCAATATTGTAATGCTTGGCTAATACTGCAAGTTCAAGCACTTTGCCATAAAGCTCGTTATGTACACGATCGATCTGCGAGCGTTGGTAGCGTGGGTGTAGGGCAGATAATTTGATCGAAATACCTGCACCGTTATAAACATCTTTACCTTCAGAGGCTTGACCAATCGCGTGGATCGCATCGGTATAGTCTTGATAATAACGTTCTGCATCAGGTTCAGTTAATGCTGCTTCACCTAACATGTCATATGAATAGCGGAAGCCTTTGTCTTCTAATACTTCTGCATGTTTAAGCGCTTCATTGATGGTTTCACCTGTAACAAACTGTTCACCCATCATACGCATAGCCACGTCTACAGCTTTACGGATAATGCCACGTCCACTGCGTGCTAAAATACCGGTGAGTAGGCTAGACAGACTTTTTTGTTGAGGGGTTTCCATCAGTTTGCCCGTCAGCATTAATCCCCAAGCAGCAGCATTTACGAACATGAGGCTACTTTGGCCAACATGATCTTTCCAGTTACCTTGGTTGATTTTATCTTTGATCAGTAAATCACGTGTTGCTTTGTCTGGAATACGGAGTAGCGCTTCGGCTAAACACATGAGCGCGATGCCTTCCTGAGAAGACAATGAAAACTCTTGTAGCAAGCCTTGCACAATGCCTGCTTTACCTGTACCGCTTTTACGTTCACGTAATGAATGGGCTAAGTCAAAAGCCAATTGTTGAATTTGATCGCTGATCGGGGAAGGGATTTCACTGTGTGCTAATAAGTTTTCAATGCACTCAGTTTCAGCACGACGCCATGCTGTATTAATCGATTGTTCAAAGCTATTCTTTTCTTTAAATTCAGTGATGTAGTCATCGCTTCCCGTGACTTCAAATACTTTTCCATTCATGTTTCAATTTTCCGTGTCAAAGTTCTATGACGAGCAAATAAATCTTGAGCTTGATCCTTTATTTAATTTATCATCACAGAATATTTAGCGAATAACTCACTATAGTTTTAATAATATTTAGAGAAAAATTCAGATGACTAGCCCATATTTGAGCTTAGACCGTATAGATATTCGAATTTTAGAGCTGCTGCAAGAAGACGGAAAATTGTCCAATATTAAGCTTGCGG
This sequence comes from Acinetobacter sp. YH01024, assembly GCF_013420195.1. Classification (NCBI taxonomy): domain Bacteria; kingdom Pseudomonadati; phylum Pseudomonadota; class Gammaproteobacteria; order Moraxellales; family Moraxellaceae; genus Acinetobacter; species Acinetobacter sp. YH01024. The sequence continues at coordinate 39,405 of NZ_VOYQ01000002.1, read as the reverse complement.
AAATGGTGAATTTATCACCCACTGCGGCGTTGGCACGTGTGCAAAAATTATCGAAAGAGGGCTTTATTTTAGGCTATGAAGCACGTTTAAATCCGGTCTTACTCAACAATGGATTTGTGGTTTTTGTGGAGATTTTACTAGATAAAACCACACCCAATGTATTGGAAGATTTTTCGGATGCAGTGCGTCAAATTCCAGAAATCGTAGAATGTCACATGATCAGCGGTGGTTTTGATTTTGTGGTGAAAATACGCTGCGCAAATATGGAAGAATTTAGAAAAATTTCAGGGCAGGTGCTTTGGCAATTACCTGGTATCAAGGAAACGCGTAGTTATCCTGTGATGGAAGTAATCAAAGAAAGTATGCAAATTAAGCTGAAACCTGCGGCTCGGCCGAAGTAGCTAATCATCAATAATTGAGTATAAAAAAGGGCATTTAGCCCCTTTTTAGTGTCAAAAATTTTAGATTTCAGACATTTCTTTTTGATATTGCGCTTCGGCTTTTTCAAAGCGTTCAACCACATCCGCCTCTGGTGCTTTGCCCAATAAGCTCACGACAACGATACTGATTGCAGAGAAAATAAAGCCTGGAATGATTTCGTATAAACCAAGGTGGCCTAAGTAGTTTTTCCACACGATGACAGTTACAGCACCTACGATCATGCCAATGATTGCTCCGTTAAGCGTCATACGTTTCCACAGCAATGAAAGAATAATCAGCGGGCCAAATGCAGCACCGAAACCTGCCCATGCATAAGCCACTAAGCCTAAAACTTTACTTGCAGGGTTCATTGCAAAGGTGATTGCAAATACGGCAATTGCCAAGACCATCGCACGTCCAATCCAAACCAATTCTTTTTGCGATGCGTTTTTACGAATAAAACCTTTGTACAAATCTTCCGTCAAGGTGGTTGAACACACCAATAACTGGCAGCTGAGTGTGCTCATCACCGCAGCTAAAATTGCGGCTAAAATAATCCCTGCAATCCACGGATTGAATAGAATTTTAGTCAATTCCATAAATACCGTTTCAGGGTTGGCATTAACGACGCTTGCCAGTTCTGGGTGAACTTGGAAGTAAGCAATACCGATATAACCGGCTGCTACAGCACCGCCTAGACATAGGATCATCCATGTCATACCAATGCGACGTGCATTCGGAATGGATTTAACAGAATCGGCTGCCATAAAGCGAACCAAAATATGCGGCTGACCAAAATAGCCTAAGCCCCACGCGATGCTGGATAAAATCGCAACTGTACTTAAACCTTCAAATAAATTAGAAGCTTGTGGGCGAGCTGTTTCCAAAACAGCAGCAAGATTTTGACTGTTATCACCTAAAGCAAGGTAGGCGATGATCGGTGTGATCAGCAGTGCAAAGATCATCAGACCCGCTTGGAAAGTATCGGTCCAACTGATCGCTAAGAATCCACCAATACAGACATAGCTGATGGTTGCAATTGCACCAATCCACAGTGCTGTTGTGTAGTTCCAACCGAATAAACTTTCGAAAAGTCGTGCGCCAGCCACCATGCCAGAAGCACAGTAAATCGCAAAGAACACTAAAATCACTACAGCTGAAATGATACGTAAAATCTTTTTACGGTCTGCAAAACGGCTCGTGAAATAATCGGGCAGGGTCAGGGCATTATTTTGATATTCGGTATGAACACGCAAGCGACCAGCAACGATCAACCAGTTCAACCAAGCACCGATAATTAAGCCGATTGCAATCCAAGCTTCGGAAAGACCAGATAGATAAATTGCACCAGGGAGACCCATGAGTAGCCAACCACTCATGTCGGATGCACCTGCTGAAAGTGCAGTCACAACACTTCCTAAACTTCGTCCACCTAAAATGTATTCGTCAAAGTTATGCGTAGCTTTGTAGACATACAAACCAATGGCAAGCATTGCAAGAATATAAAAAATAAAGGTGACTAATGTCGGGTTTAAATGGCTCATAGGCAGTTCATCCTTAATGAAAGCAAATCATCTCTGTCCTAGATGAAAATTTGTACTTCTGTCGTAAGTCGCAGATTCAAGCACGATTTAAAAATTACACTCTGTAACCTTTAAGCATATTTTATGTATGTTTTGCGTAAATGATATTTTTTCTTATTACAAATCTAATTTTTTATTGTGCTGCTGAAATGTTGTACAGAAGGGAATTTAAATTTTGAAATGTAAATCTACTTAAGACTTTTCATCACAAAAAGAGAACTAATGAAATTAGGTAAAAATTACACAATGTTACATATTGAACAAGAAATGTGCATTTGAAATATTTGGTTGCAAATGTGCATCACATCATCTGTAGTGAGATGATTTGAACAGGTCGAATATGAGGTATGCACAGTCTTGGTGCGTAATTAGAGGGAATGCGCAGTGACAACGGTTCAAATGGAAAAAACGAGAATAGAGCATGATTTATTGGGGGATAAAGCAGTCCCGCAGTCATGTTATTACGGTATACATACATTGCGTGCCATCGAAAACTTTCAAATATCAAAGCAGCATGTCGGACAAAATTTAAACTTTGTACGCGCTATTGCTCAGGTAAAAAAAGCGTCAGCAGAAACCAATTATCAATTTAACTTAATACAAGATGATATTCGCCAAGCGATTCAGCAGGCGTGTGATGCATTGATTGATCATCCTGAACAATGGGCAGATTCATTTCCAATTGATATTTATCAAGGTGGAGCAGGCACTTCTATTAACATGAATGCCAATGAAGTCATTGCCAATATTGCCCTTGAATCACTTGGAGATGCAAAAGGTAGTTATCAACGAATTCATCCAAACGACCATGTCAATAAGTCACAATCGACCAATGATGTCTATCCAACAGCGCTGCGTCTAGCGACATATAGTGCTTTTGATGCTTTATTTGTAGTGCTAAATCAACTTATCGGAAGCTTACATGTTAAAGCTGATGAGTTTAAACATGTCATCAAAATGGGGCGTACACAGTTACAAGATGCTGTTCCGATGACTTTGGGGCAAGAGTTCCGAGCATTTGCAACATTATTAAAAGAAGATTTAAAGTTGATTGAGCAAAATCGACAGCTTTTATTGGAAATTAATTTAGGTGCGACGGCAATTGGTACTGGCGTGAATTCTCCTGCGGGTTATGCAGCGAAGGCCGTTGAAAATCTAGCTCATTTGACCGGTTTAAAATTGCAAGGTGCAGAAGACTATGTCGAAGCAACCAGCGATTGTGGCGTATTTATTTTATTATCGAGTTGCTTAAAACGTTTAGCTGTCAAACTTTCTAAAATTTGTAATGACTTACGTCTTTTAAGTTCGGGGCCACGAACAGGTTTAGCGGAAATTCGTTTACCTGAGTTACAAGCAGGTTCGTCCATTATGCCTGCAAAGGTCAATCCTGTGATCCCTGAAGTGGTCAACCAAATTGCATTTCGAGTGATGGGCAATGATTTAACCATAACTTTAGCCGCAGAAGCAGGGCAATTACAATTAAATGTCATGGAGCCGGTCATTGCATTGTCCATGAATGAATCGATTGAGCTTTTGGTGAATGCCGTAAAAACATTAGATAGCAAATGTATCCAAGGAATTCAGGCAAATGAGCAAGCATGTTTTGATGCTGTGATGCGTAGTGTAGGAATCGTGACCTTACTCGATCCATATTTAGGTCATGCAAAATGTGATGAAATCGGTAAGCAATGTATTGCCGAAAATAAAACCATTCGCCAAGTGGTTTTAGAGCAAGCGCTGTTAACTGTAAGTCAATTGGATGAAATTTTCTCGATTGAAAATCTAGTTTCTGAAGTGACACCATTTAGTATGCCACTCGCTCAAGTGAGTTAAATGCTTATTTAAGACTTTTAAATAGCCCCATGATGAGTAATAGCCCCATGATGAGTAAATGACGAAGGTTAATCCTTCGTTTTTTATTTGAAGAAATCAGTGGTAAATCTAGAAAACTAATCTGATGGCAGTGATGTTTTAGATTTCTAAAAGAAAGTATTGGGTTGAAAATAAAACGCTATATTTGCTTAAGATCGTAATTATAGTTCTATATATAGTCATGAAGGTTTGGATGAAAAATTTAGCGCATAGATAAAGTCAGAAATACTTTAACTTGCCCAAAAAAGGATGTAATCGAAGTACAATAGGTTTTTTATCATGTTGTAGATAGTCAGATGTTTAATAAGTTAGTCGATTTATTCAAAGGCGCTAAAGAGTCGCCTGAGCAACTTTACTTAGAACAACACCACATTCAATATGATGAAACACAGGGCTATATCATTGAAGGCGTAGTTTTAAATACATTGTCTGAACGTATGGAATATCTGTCGAATAGAAAAATGACAAATTTCGATGATTTAAAACAGCTCTATGCAACTGCAATGATTATCAATGAAAAAATAGACTTGGAAATTGCAAGTCAACGCTTTGTTGCACGATTAGGCAATACTGAAGAAAATCTGTTGCAGTTTAAACTCTATGTCAAACTATTGAATGATTATTATCGTCAATTCATCCGTGATCGTAAGTAAGTGAATGGACTGCAGTGTTTGAGTTTGATGGGTGCATTAATGGTACTCATCAATAGAAAATACAATCGCAAATCCATATTGGTTAAAACACTGTATATAGTTGCTTAAATCTCGGAATGTAAAAAGCATCGTGTTAATATGATCACCAAGTGATTAAAACATTAAAAGCTATTTACATCATGTTCCAGCAAGAAATTTCACAACTCAATCTTAAACAGCTCAAAGCTGGCGAAAAGCGGTGGGTCGGAAACTTACAAGGCTCATCTGCTGCATTATTATTTAAAGAAATTAGCAAACAATCGAAACAGTTGTTTGTGATTGTAGCACGTAATAATCAGCATCTCGGGCAGTTAGAAAGTGAGCTGGAATTTTACGGAATTAAGCCGACTATTTTCCCAGATTGGGAAATTTTACCTTATGACCGGCTGTCGCCACATCAAGACATCGTTTCTGAGCGCTTGGCGATTTTGTCCAATATGCCACAGCAAGGCGTGTTGTTGATTTCGGCAACAACCTTAGCGCAGCGAGTTGCACCGGCATCTTGGGTATTAGGTGAACACTTTGATATTAAAGTGGGTCAAAAATTTGATATAGAACAACAAAAATTAAGATTAGTACAAGCGGGTTATCACTTGGTGGATACTGTTTATGATCATGGTGAATTTGCAGTACGCGGTAGCATCATGGATATTTACGCTTTGGGACAAAGTTCACCGATTCGTATTGACTTATTTGATGATGAAATCGATACCCTCAAATTCTTTGATCCTGAAACTCAGCGAACCACCCAAAATTTAGATCATTTTACGGTTTTACCTGCAAAAGAATTTCCATTAAAAGAAGCGCGTTCACTGTTTCGTGATCGATATGCGGAAAATTTTCCGACAGCAAATCCAAAGAAAAATCCAATTTATCAAGATGTACAAGATGGCATAGCTTCACCGGGTATTGAGTTTTATTTTCCGTTGTTCTTCTCTGAACATGCCATGAGAGAGCAAAGTACCCTGTTTTCGTACTTACCAGAGAATGGCATTGTCATTACAGATAAAGCTATTGATGACACATTGATTCAGTTTTGGTCGGATATTGTGCGTCGTTATGAAGACCGCCGTCATAATGTCGACCAACCGATTTTGCCGCCAGAGCAGATTTTCCTACAACCAAATCAGGTTTTAGAACAATTAAATCTCTGCCGTCGTATTGTGGCTTCGCCTGAGGCTTTTGATGAACGCAATGGCGTGATCAATCTTGTAGCTGAGATTCCACCCCGTTTACCTGTCGATCCAAAACGTGAAAAGCCATTTTATGCTGTTAAGCAATATATCGATGCGGCAAATTATCCAGTGCTTTTGGTGGCTGAAAGCGCTGGTCGACGTGAAACTTTAAAAGATGCATTGCGTCCAAGTTTGGGTGATATCCCGACGGTCGAAAGTTTTAATGATTTTATGCATTCTATGCATGCGATTGCGATCACCAATGCGCCCTTAGATCGTGGTTTATTGTTAACTGACAAGCTCAGTGTAATTTCTGAAAATCAGCTTTATGAACACCGTGTGGTTCAACGTCGTCGTAAACGCCAACAGGAAGTATCAGAAGAGTTCCTAGTTCGTAGTTTAACCGAGCTAAGTATTGGCGCACCAGTGGTTCATATTGATTATGGTGTGGGGCGATATGCAGGTTTAATTACCTTGAGTATCGATGAGCAAGACCATGAATTTTTGCAGTTAGACTATGCCGATGCAGCTAAAGTGTATGTCCCTGTGACAAACCTGCATTTAATTAGCCGATATAGCGGTGGTGACCCAGATCTAGCACCATTACATAAATTGGGCACAGATGCATGGTCTAAAGCCAAACGCAAAGCTTTAGAGCAGATCCATGATGTGGCGGCAGAACTTTTACATATTCAAGCCCGTCGTCACTCGAAACCGGGTTATGGATTTGAACTGGATCAAAGTCTCTATATGCAGTTTGCCAGTGGCTTCGCCTATGAGGAAACCCTAGATCAAGCCAATGCTATTGAAGCGACACTCTATGACATGCAACAAGCGAAGCCGATGGATCGCTTGGTTTGTGGTGATGTCGGTTTTGGTAAAACAGAAGTAGCTATGCGTGCTGCATTTGTGGCAGTACAAAATAACAAACAAGTGGCTGTACTTGTTCCAACCACGTTGTTGGCGCAGCAGCACTACGAGTCTTTCAAAGATCGCTTCGCGGATTGGCCTGTACGTATTGAAGTCCTTTCACGCTTTGGTTCATCAAAATCACATACCAAAACCATTGAAGACCTCGCAGAAGGCAAAGTGGATATCGTGATTGGCACACATAAAATCTTGCAGGAAAGTGTGCAATTTAAAAATCTCGGCCTCATGATCGTGGATGAAGAGCATCGTTTTGGTGTACGTGATAAAGAGAGAATTAAAGCCTTACGTGCCGATGTAGATATGCTGACGCTAACTGCAACGCCTATCCCACGTACGCTGAATATGGCTTTTAGTGGTATGCGTGATCTATCTATTATTGCAACGCCGCCTGCACGTCGTCTTGCTGTGAAAACCTTTGTGCAAGAACATACTGGAGATTCGATCAAAGAAGCCATCTTGCGTGAACTGTTACGTGGTGGGCAAGTGTATTTCTTGCATAATGAAGTGGAGACCATTGAACGTACGGCAGAAACTCTACGTGAATTGGTTCCTGAAGCCCGAGTTGCGGTAGCACATGGTCAAATGCGTGAGCGTGAACTAGAGCAAATCATGCAACAGTTCTATCACAAAGAATATAACGTACTGGTGTGTTCAACCATTATTGAAACTGGGATTGACGTGCCAAACGCCAATACCATTTTGATTGAGCGTGCAGATAAACTGGGACTTGCGCAGTTGCACCAATTACGTGGTCGTGTCGGTCGATCGCACCATCAAGCATACGCCTATTTACTTGTACCTTCGCTCAAAGGCTTAAAGGGTGATGCTGAAAAACGCCTAGATGCCATTTCTCGTGCATCGACTTTGGGTGCGGGCTTCATGTTGGCTACAGAAGACTTAGAAATTCGTGGCGCAGGTGAGTTGCTGGGTGAACAGCAAAGTGGCTCAATGCAAACCATCGGTTATAGCCTGTATATGGAAATGCTTGAAAAAGCCACCAAAGCCATTCAAAAAGGTAAAACGCCTAACTTTGACTCTCCATTGTCATTAACGGCTGAAATTAGCATGCACATGCCAGCCTTAATTCCAGATGATTATTTAGGTGATGTACATCAACGGTTATTGTTCTATAAACGCATTAGTAATACGGATACTCAAGAGAAACTCGATAACATTCGTATGGAGTTGATCGATCGTTTTGGCTTGCCGCCGCAAGCAGTCAAGCAATTATTCTCTGTCCATCAGTTGCGTTTAAAAGCGGAACAATTGGGTATCACAAAAATTGATATCAGTTCACATGGCGGCAGTATTGAGTTCTCACCAGATACACCAGTTCAAGCCATATCGATCATTCAAATGATGCAAAAGCATCCGACTTTCTTCCGAATGGAAGGTGGACAGCGTCTAAAAGTGATGGTCATGCTCGAAGAATATGACAAACGCATTCAATTTATAAATGACTTATTAGACAGTTTGCTGAAGGAATTGGCGCCAAATCAATAGATTTGGCGTATAAATTGCTTGTTTAGAATGAGTAGATTTTCATGAGTGTTTTTTATATAGAAGAAACGCTTGATTTTTTTGAAAAATTTATTAGAGTCATAAGCACGCAACGTTTTATTCAAATGCAGTTTATTTGTAATGAAACGTTCTGTACAGAATATTCACACCCATAAGGATGTGATAGTATTAGCCATCATTCTAATTTTGCATCATTTATAAAGATATGTTTAGTTTACATCCACAACTTGCTCAAGATACGTTTTATGTAGGCGACTTTCCTCTGTCAACATGTCGTTTGATGAATGATATGCAATTCCCGTGGCTTATTTTGATTCCACGTGTTCCGGGAATTACAGAGCTTTATGAATTAAGTCAGGCAGACCAAGAGCAGTTTTTACGTGAATCAAGCTGGTTATCAAGCCAATTGTCACGTGTATTCCGTGCAGACAAAATGAATGTAGCTGCATTGGGTAATATGGTTCCACAATTACATTTTCATCATGTTGTTCGTTATCAAAATGATGTGGCTTGGCCGAAACCAGTTTGGGGTACGCCAGCAGTTCCTTATAACAATGATGTCTTGGCACACATGCGCCAAACACTAATGCTTGCACTACGTGGTCAAGGTGATATGCCTTTCGATTGGCGTATGGACTAATCCCGATTTACGGACAATATCAGGATAGTAGAAGAATGAGTGTCCGTATGGGGGCGATCGAGTGCCGTTAGACAATTTAATCAGCAAAGAGCCTAAACAGTTTGAATATTTTCATCGTTTGATGGGATATATCATGCTGTCTTTGGTGATTGTTGTCTATCACTACACCCAACCAGATACGCATTATCAAATCTATATTCCTGCATTTTTATTTTTTCTGATTTTAGTTGTTCCCAAGTTTTCCCATTGGCTAATTTATCGATATAGCAATCAAACTAAACGCAATGTGCTGTTTCTGATCGATATCATAGTTATTGCTGTACTGATGTCTGCGGTACATTTAAGTCTTGTTTTAACCTTTCTTGCGGTCTTTGCGCTGCTATACACAACAATCTATAACAAGATCAATTTCTTAATGATGTCCTTGGCAGGGATTGTTGGCGTCACTGTATTTTATTTATGCAATATTTATGTCTTTGGTTTTCAAGAGTATTTTGAGTCGACCAGCAGTGAATTAACCGTTCTTGGCTTTCTGTGCTTAATTACATATTTCAGCGTAGGGGCTTTTTATCAACACACCCAAGTTCAGTCTCTGAGTAATAAAAAGAACCACTATTATGATCAGATGAATCGTTATATGGAATTCGCCAATCAGCTGAGTCGTTATGCGCCTATGCAACTTTGGCAATCGATTATGAAAGGTGAGTCTGAAGCTAAAATCGAATATAAACGTAAAAAGTTAACGATTTTCTTTTCCGATATCCAAGGATTTACTGAGCTTTCTGAAACATTAATTCCAGACGATTTAGCATTTCTACTCAATGACTATTTGAGTCATATGACTGAGATTGCCAAACAGTATGAAGCGACTGTTGATAAATTTATGGGGGATGCAATTCTAATCTTCTTTGGTGATCCACATAGCCAAGGCGTAGAGCAAGATGCAAAAACTTGTTTAGAGATGGCAATGGTCATGCGTCAGCAAATGAAGTTGCTGCGTGAACGTTGGATTAAAATGGGTTATCCGCCGTTACATATTCGTATGGGTATTTCTACAGGGTATTGCCACGTTGGGAACTATGGTGCAGCTCACCGTATGGCGTATACCATCGTTGGTCGTGATGCGAACTTGGCTGCACGATTGCAAAGTGCGGCTGAAGTCGATGAAATTTTGATTTCAGACGATACGCATCATTTAGTGAAAAATGACTATTTATGTGCACCTAAAGCACCGATCTTCTTAAAAGGCATCAAAGGCCCAGTACGTACTTGGCAAGTGATGGAAAAATACACCTCGCAGAAAACAGATTATCAGCGGTGGTTTGACTACGAATATAAAGGCTTTAATCTATTGTTGAACTTAGATGAAGTACAAAACTTTGAATATCCTGAACTAATACATGTTTTAGAACGTATGATTCAACGCTTACAAACTCAGCAAAAAATGACCAACTCTGCTGGTATCGTAAAACTGAATTTAGAAGACGAAGTGATCGAAGAAGTCAAAAAAACTGAATCTCACTCTTAATTTCACATATACATTATAAAATTAGATCTAATCGTATCGCGTAAAATTTAAACAAGAACACAATTCATGCTTTTATCAAAACGTCTTCTTTTTTGATATGTTGAATACATTTATGTATAAAAAAGCCAGTTACGATAAACTGGCTTTTTAATTATAGAAAATTATCTATAAATTAATGATTTTCTGAAGCATGGTTGATGGTGTATTTAGGAATTTCAATTTCCAAATCTTCATCTTCAATTTTTACTTGGCATGACAGACGAGAGTCTGGTTCTAACCCCCAAGCACGATCGAGAAGATCTGCTTCGACATCATCCATTTCATCTAGACCATCAAAACCTTTACGTACAACCACATGGCAAGTGGTGCATGCTTTAGACATGTCGCATGCATGTTCAATTTTGATGCCGTTTTTTAACATGCTTTCGCAAAGGTTAGCATTTGATTCGACTTCAAACTCAGCGCCGTTTGGGCAGATTGTTGCGTGAGGCAGTACTTTAATACGTGGCATAATCTTGACCTATAAATTAATTTGAGTTTGACCAGTCATCGAGTTTTGTGCCTTTCAATGCGGCATCAATGTGCTGATTCATACGAGCTGCAGCAAATGCATCGCTATGTATTTTAAGCTGTTCTACAGCATGTTCAATAGCTTTAATATCTGTCGTTTCAAGTGCAGCATCTAAAACAGTGCGTGCTGCAGTGAGGGAACTGAGTTGCTCTTGGCTGAGAAGTTGAGCATCCACTTTAAGTGCTTGATCAAGTGCTTCAAGTTCACGTTTTGCTTCCACTTTGGTTTCTTGAAGATGACGTAAGTTTTTATCTTCTTCAGCAAACTTATAACCATCAATCAGTAAGCGTTCAGTGTCGGCATCAGATAAACCATAAGAAGGTTTGATGTCAATTTGGGCATGCACACCAGAAGTGGTTTCTTTGGCAGACACCGTGAGTAAACCATCTGCGTCAACTTGGAAAGTCACTTCAATGCGCGCTTGACCCGCAGTCATCGGTGGAATACCACGAAGCACGAAACGACCTAGACTACGGCAATGTTCAACTAGATCTCGTTCACCTTGTACAACATGAATCAACATCGCTGTTTGACCATCTTGATAGGTTGTGAATTCTTGGCGACGAGCCACTGGAATAGCTGTATTACGCGAAATAAGGCGCTCAACCAAACCGCCCATGGTTTCTAAACCTAAAGAAAGCGGTGTGACGTCTAAAAGCAATGAACCATCTTTAGAGTTACCAATAAGCTGGTTCGCTGTAATCGAGGCGCCAATGGCCACAACTTCATCAGGGTTAATTGTGCAGAGTGGTTCTTGATTGAAGACATCTTGAACAGCTTTTTGTACAGCATACGAGCGGGTAGAACCACCGACCAATACCACATTTTGAATATCGCTGAGTTCAAGCTTGGCATCACGCATGACACGTTTACAAACGCTGATAGTTTTATCCAAAGCAACTTTGATGATGGATTCAAAAGTAGGGCGGTCTAAAGTCAATGATTGATCAAGAACTTTAAGCACTACAGATTCAGCCTCGGTTAGAGCTTCTTTTGCTTTACGAGCAGAAACGATGAAATGTGCATATTCAGCATCATCTAAAGTTCCAATATTCAGTTGTTTTTTTGCCCATTTTACAATCAGACGGTCTAGGTCATCACCACCAAGCGCCGTGTGGCCACCCGTTGCTAGAACTTCAAAAACGCCTTGAGAGAAACGTAAAATTGAAACGTCAAAAGTACCACCACCCAGATCATAGATCACATAGTTTTGATCATGTGCAAGATTGGTGTCTTGGTCTAAGCCATAAGCCACTGCAGCAGCAGTCGGTTCATTTAATAGACGTAGTACATTTAAACCTGCAAGCTGAGCCGCATCACGCGTTGCTTGACGCTGTGCTTCATCAAAATAGGCAGGCACAGTAATGACGGCACCATTTACTGGATTATTTAAGCTGCTTTCTGCACGGTCTTTGAGTTGTTTTAAAATTTCAGCAGAAATTTCAACGGGTGTTTTGCGACCTTGTGCAGTTTCAAAAGCAGGCATTTCATTCCCTTCACCGACTAAGTTGTACGGGTGTTGGAATTTAATATCTGCTTTAGAGCGACCCATAAAGCGTTTTACAGAAACGATGGTGTTTTTAGGATCAGTCGTTAAGAATGCCTTTGCGTCGTCACCATATTGCGTAGTGGATTCGCCATAGTGTGCAATAGAAGGGAGTAACACACGACCATGTTCATCGTTAAGCACTTTCGCTTTACCAGAAAGTACCGTGGCTACTAAAGAGTGTGTAGTCCCAAGATCGATACCAATTGCGATGCGGTGTTCATGCGGCGCACTTGATTGACCAGGTTCTGCAATTTGCAAGAGAGCCATGTGTGTTACATCCTTTGAACGTCAAATATAAAAAATAAATTAAAAATCATCGTCTAAATCAAAGCTATCGTCGTCTAAGAAGCGATCTTCAGCTTTATCGATGTCAGCCATTACTTTTTGGAAGAAGCGTAATTTACGTACGGTATCACGTGCTTCAGCCCAGTCTTCGTCGTCATAATCAATCTTGAATTCACGAACCAAACCGTCAATCCATTGCTGAACTTCAGTTTTAAGTGAAGTGAGGTCATCAGCAGAGCCTGCCTCATCTAACTGTTCACGAATTTCTAAGGCATCTTGTAGGAACTCAAAATCACTAATCGATTGATCAAGGTGATAATCTTGTTTTTTGAGACTTAAAAGATATGCAGCGCGGCTATCAACATTGGATAAAGCTTTAAATGCTTGATTAATCTCACTAGATTTTATCAGGGCTAGATCTTTGTCTTCGGCTTTATCTGGATGATATTGTTGCTGCAACTTTAAAAATTCAGATTTTAAAACTGCTAAATCAATATCGAGTGCTACAGGTAAGTTAAACAACTCAAAATGATTCATGGGAGATGGTGTCCGCAATAGAGGTGCAAAAAGTGTTGCTTTAAATGCAATTAAAACAGTGAATTTTACACTGTTTTAATGCGAAAAAGGAGCGTGGAAAAGGCTTAAACCGTAAACGATTCGCCGCAGCCACATTCACCTTTTTTATTTGGGTTATTAAATTCGAAACCTTCGTTTAAACCATTTTTCACATAGTCCATCTCCATACCTTCAAGATAAACTAAGCTTTTTGGGTCAACAAATACTTTTACGCCAAACTGATCGAATACTTGGTCATGCGTGTCAATATCATCGACAAACTCAAGTACATAAGCTAGACCAGAACAGCCAGAAGTTTTCACGCCAACGCGAATGCCTTCACCCTTACCGCGATTCTTGATGTAATTGCTGATATGAGTTGCAGCATTTTCAGTTAAATGAATCATGAAAACTCCGTTAATCTTTTTTAAAACACGTAAACAATTAAGCTTTTACTTTCTTGCTACGGTAGTCTTCTACAGCAGCTTTGATTGCATCTTCAGCAAGTACAGAGCAGTGTACTTTTACTGGTGGAAGTGCAAGTTCAGTTGCAATATCAATGTTCTTAATTGCTTGAGCTTCATCAAGAGTTTTGCCTTTTAGCCACTCTGTTACTAATGAGCTAGATGCAATTGCTGAACCACAACCGTAAGTTTTGAAGCGAGCTTCTTCAATTACGCCATTGTCATCAACTTGAATCTGTAGACGCATAACATCGCCACAAGCTGGTGCACCGACCATACCTGTACCAACGTTTTCTGCATTTTTGTCTAAAACACCAACATTACGAGGGTTTTCGTAATGATCAATTACTTTTTCGCTATAAGCCATGACGCTTCTCCAAACCTCGGGGTCAGCCTTAAGATTAATATGGGGGTGAAATTACGTTAATCAATGAGATAGCCTTAAAATAAAAGCTATCTCACCGGGATGAATTAGTGTTCAGCCCATTCTACAGAATTAAGGTCGATACCTTCTTTGTACATATCCCAAAGCGGTGAAAGATCACGTAGTTTTTCAACTGCTGCTTTGGTAATTTCAAGTACATGGTCAATATCGGCTTCAGTGGTGTATTTACCAAAGCTGAAACGAATCGAGCTATGAGCCAATTCATCTGAAAGACCCAATGCACGAAGTACATAAGATGGCTCTAAAGTTGCTGATGTACATGCAGAACCAGAAGATACTGCGCAATCTTTAAGTGCCATCATTAACGATTCACCTTCAACAAAGTTAAAGCTGACGTTTAGATAGTTTGCAACGTTGTATTCTGGGTGACCGTTCAGGAAGACTTGTTCAAGACCTTGCAAGCCATTCCAAAGTTTGTCACGAAGTACACGAATACGAGTTTGTTCGGCATGAAGGTTTTTACCTGCAAGTTCGAACGCTTCGCCCATACCCACGATTTGGTGAGTCGCTAGCGTACCTGAACGCATACCACGTTCATGACCGCCACCGTGCATTTGCGCTTTAATACGTACACGTGGTTGACGACGTACATAAAGAGCACCAATACCTTTAGGACCATAGATTTTGTGGCCAGAGAAGCTCATCAAATCAACTTTCATTGTTGAAAGATCAATTTCTACTTTACCTGCAGCTTGCGCAGCATCTACGTGGAAATAAGTTTTGTTTGCACGAGTCAATTCACCGATTGCAGCTACATCTGTAGTTGTACCGATTTCATTGTTCACCATCATCAAAGATACAAGAATCGTATCTGGACGAAGGGCAGCCTGAACCATTTCAGGTGTAATTAAACCTGTTTTTGCTTCTGGCTCAAGATAAGTAATTTCGAAGCCTTCTTCTTCAAGCTCGCGGCAAGTATCAAGAATTGCTTTATGTTCAATTTTACTTGTAATAATGTGCTTGCCTTTAGATGCATAGAACTGAGCAATACCTTTAAGCGCAAGGTTGTCAGATTCAGTTGCACCAGAAGTCCAAACGATTTCGCGTGGATCAGCTTTTACTAGATTAGCAACTTGTTCACGTGCATATTCTACTTTTTCTTCTGCCTGCCAGCCGTAAGCATGAGAACGAGAAGCTGCATTACCAAAAGTACCGTCAAACGTTAGACATTCCATCATACGTTCTGCGACTTGAGGGTCTACAGGTGTAGTTGCTGCATAGTCAAGATAAATAGGACGCTTCATGTCAAATACCTGTAACCGATAAAAGGGCTGAATCAAAGTTTGCTGAATTTTGACGAATAGATACGGTTTGAACGTTATCGCGTGCTACAAGGTCAGCAAGGGTGATTTTTGCAAGATAATCGGCAATGTGGTGGGAGAGTTCCTGCCATAAATCGTGAGTCAAGCACATTGCACCATTTTGGCAGTTGCCTTTGTGGTCACAACGGGTTGCATCAACTGTTTCATTTACAGCTTCAATAATTTCCAAAACAGTGATGTCTTCAGCACTACGAGCTAGGTGATAACCACCGTTTGCTCCACGGATGCTGGAAACTAAGCCGTGACGCTTTAATTTTGCAAATAACTGCTCAAGATAGGCCACTGAAATGGTTTGACGAGCTGCAATTTCTGCAAGAGTGATCGTTTGTTCAGTTGGCTGCAAAGCTAAATCAAGTAGAGCAGTCACTGCGTAGCGACCGCGAGTTGTTAAGCGCATGATTCGATACACATGTTAAGTCTAGATGTGCAGATTTTATGAATCCTGACTAAAATAGTCAAGTTTTTTTGAGATTGTTTATTTGTTTTATTTTGTCTGAAAAATTATGTATTTATTTGAACCACACATTATACACTAATAACGTTATTAAAAGAACAGATATTAGACTAAAAGCGATATTAATCCGCTTTTGACGACGTTCGATACGCTTAATACGGTTTTTATATTGTTTAACTTCAACTTGCAGTGTGTTGATTTTAGAGCGTTGCTGTTCGATTTTTTCTAAAAGTGGGGCAATACGTTTTTTTGACGCAACGATATCGTTTTCTTCGACAGGTTCAGACAGCCAGTGTTTCCAGTCAGATAAAATTTTGGGCACACTAAATAATGAAACCAGATCACGAAATTCATCTTTTAGAACCACATCACCATCGATACGCATGGTTTTGATGCTTTTACGATTACCAAATACAAAAATTTTTACCAAATCTATTAGTGTCGTGCGGACATCAAGGTCGATGGCTTTATCTGGAGATTTCGTGTCGAACAGAATACCGTGCTCAGTAAACTGAACATAAAAATCAAAATAAGGGATGTAGCTATTTATTTTCAGTGCGACTTTTTGATCAACAAATTTTTTAGCTTGTAATGCTACAACACGGTCATGTTTTAAAATGAAAGTAAAAATCGTTTCTAAAACAATCAGGGTCATAGTAAGCAACAAATGTGGTTGAGCTTGTGTTTGTTGCGTATCACTCATAAAAAAAATGTCCTTGTTAAAATCTGAAAGCACTGGAAACTGAGCATCCTGCTCTAGAGGAACTTAGAATATACCAAAAAGTTGGTAATTCACCAGCTTTGTAGAACAGTTTAATCAATCTATCAAGTCATATGTTTGCTATTATGTTGTTAAAATGAAGAATCACATGTTGCTGTGCACATAAAATAATCAGGAGAAGTGCGGATTATGGAAAATACAGAAGGCATAATTGACGATGCACAAGAAACATCAGAAAAGCCGGCTAAAACTCGCGTACGTAGTCATTCTGATCGTCGCTCTAAAATGGATTTTCGCAAATATACCAAACAGATTTGGTTGGCTGGATTAGGTGCTTTTTCACGTGCTGAGGGTGAAGGAAATAAGCTTTTTGACTCTTTAGTCAAAGTTGGAGAGGAGCTTGAGTCCAAAACGATTGATATTGCAGATCAAACTGTCGAAAAAGTTTCAGAAAAAGCCAAAGAATCTGTAACCGATACGAAAGATAAAGTAGAAAAAATTTTAGATAATGGTGTTAATCATTCTTTAAACCGTTTAGGATTGGTGACTGTAAAGGATTTACAGCACTTAGAAAGGCTTATACTTCAATTACATACTAAAGTTGACCAATTGGCCGAAGAAAATGCCCAACTGAGGGCCGAAATACTAAAAAAACACTAACTTTTTTACTATTATCGAATTTTCAAGGTTTTTTTCGTCAAAAAATTCTATAAAAAGAGGTTGATGAGTATTGCGTTTAACCCTAAAGCATTGCTATAAAGGCGTTATGGCGTTTTATACAAATTCTTGAACCTTAAATAAACGATATTAAGAGGACGTAATTTTCATGAATAAATCAGAATTAATTGATGCAATTGCCGAAAATGGGGGATTATCTAAGGCCGATGCCGGTAAAGCTTTAGATGCTACAATTGCTGCAGTTACCAATGCATTAAAAGCTGGTGATACAGTTACTTTAGTTGGTTTCGGTACTTTCAGCGTTAAAGAACGCGCTGCACGTACTGGTCGTAACCCACAAACTGGTGCGACTTTAGAAATCAAAGCAAGCAAAGTTCCTAGCTTCAAAGCTGGTAAAGGCTTGAAAGATTCTGTAGCTTAATCTTATTAAGCACATGAGACGCGCCATTATTTGGCGCGTTTTTTATTGGTAAATGTGATTAATTGATATATCGCATTCATTCATCTCGGGTTTTCGGTTAAAATTCACCGCAAATAAAATATTGGAATACTTATGGAATCGTTTCGTAAAGTCATTAAGGGTTGGCTGGGCAAGGTCTTGCTCGTTTTGTTTTTGACCCCTTTAGCACTTGTAGGTATTGAAGGATATTTTAGTGGTGGATCTAAAGATGCAGCAAAGACTGTAAACGGTACTGAAATTTCTCAAAAAGAACTCGAAGCACTGACGAACTCATTAAAAGAACAATATCTGGCATATGCTCAGGGTGATGAAACATTATTGAATCAAAATTTCATTAGCAATAAAGCGATGGATACTTTGGTTTCACGCCAATTGTTATTGCAACAAGCTGATAAATTAGGCATTAGCTTGAGTGATGCACAAATTGTGCAAATGATTCATCAGCAGCCAAGCTTCCAAGTCAATGGTCAATTTTCAGATGAAGCGTTTGGGAGATACCTCGAATCGATTGGTATGACAAACCGCACATTCATTGATAATTTACGTAAAGACCATGCTTTAAAAATGTTGTCTACAACATTTATGGAATATGCATTGGTGAGTAAGCTTGATATCTTGCAAATTGCGAACTTACAAACGGAACAACGTAGTATTCAGTTGGCGAGCATTAATCTTGAAAATTACAAGAAAAATGTAAAAGTATCTGATGCTGAAATTGCGGCTTATTATGAGCAGCATAAAAACAAATTTAAGCAAGCAACCAGTGTTGATGCAGATTTTGTCGTATTAACACCTGCCAATATTACTGCACCAGTAGAAGCTGCAACTGATGCTGAATTGAAAGAAGCGTATAACAGCTTTGTTGAGAATGCACAGAAGTCAGTTAAACCACTCGTTAAGCACATCATGATCACTGCGGACAATCGTTCAGATGCCGAAGCTAAAAAACTGGCTGAAAGTGTTCAAGCTAAAATTAAAGCGGGTTTAAGCTTTGACCAAGCTGCAGCGCAATTCTCTGAAGATCCGGAATCTAAAGCAAAAGGTGGTGAACTGGTTGCTTATGAAAAAGGTGTGTTTGGTGATGCGTTTGATGCTGCAGTTGAAGGTGCTCAAGCTGGTCAAGTGACTGCTCCAGTAAAAACAGACAGTGGTTATCACTTGATCGAAAAAGTGGCACCAGCTGTAAAAGTGGCTTCATTTGAACAAGAAAAAGCACGTCTACAAGCAGAAGTCGCTGCTTCGAAAAAAGCCAATGTTTTTTCTGACACTGTAAACAGCCTCAATGACATGGTCGTGAGCAGTGATGCCCTTGATGTCGTGGGTCAAGAAGTGAAAGGCGTAAAAGTACAATCATTGAATGGCTTAACATTAGCATCGCAACATCCAGTTTTAAGTGATGCAAACGTCAAAGTTAAATTGTTTAACGATGATGTTAAAAATGGTGAACGTAATGTTTCATCGAGCATTCAGTTGAAAAACGGTGATGTGGTTTGGGTGAAAGTGCGTAACTATCATGCTGCGGGTGTTCAAACTTTAGCTGAAGCGAAAGCGCATGTGAAAACTCAGCTGATTGAAAAGAAAGCGTCTGATGCTGCAAAAGCCCAAATTCAAGCGACATTAAAAGAGTTTGCTGCAAAACCTGCTGCTTCAGTTGCGAAAGGCAGTTTAAACTTTGAAAATGCGGGTACATTCACTCGTGCGGATGGTTTGTTAAAACGCGAAATTCAACGTGCTGCATTTAGTGTAAAAGCGCCGAAAGCAGGTCATTGGTCTGTTACTACGACTAATCTACCAAATGAATTGGTTGTGGTTGCTGTGACTGCAGTGAACAAACAATCTGATGCGGCATTAACGGGTGAGCAGTTAGATGAGTTAACAAAACTTTATCAACAGCTTCGTGGTCAACAAGAATTTGATGACTACACACGTTATCTAAAAGATCATGCCAAAATTAAATAATTTAGGCAGCTTTAAAAAAACCAGCTTTCGAGCTGGTTTTTTTATGTTTAAGTTTAATGCATCACACTTTAAGAAAAACTTTTAAAAACAAAGATTAAATAAAATTGACTATTTAAATAATTCTCTTAAATTGAGTTTGGGAAGGCAGTTTCCTAAAAAATATAATGATGTGATTTGAGGGTGCTATGCAAAAGATGAGAGATTTAAACAGTATTTTAAAAAATATTTTGGGACAAGTTGAAATAAAGCAGTTGCTGATTCAGGGGAAATCACAGCATCAGCATATTCCCTCAACACCAGAAGTGACAGGACTAAATGACCTTTTAACTGGCACGGCAGAGCCAAAAACATGGGTGATCATTTCGGTCGGTGAAACTTTTACACGGGTCAAAGTGGATAAACAAGGACATTGGCAGATTGAAAATCCACTTAAAGAGGGCGGAGTTGTCACAATTTATGCGGCAAATCATCATGGCTTACGCTCAGAGGCAATAATGATTGCTCCAATTGCAGAGCCAATTGTACTACCGAAGATGCCAGAAATTCTTGAAAAAGGTGAATACTTGATAGGTAAAGCTGAAGCAGGAAATACGGTAGTTGTGACCTATGGTGAGCAAGAGTTTATAACAGTTGCTGATGAAAATGGCGATTGGTCGATGCTCAATCCTTTAACGACCACAGGTGCAATAAGTGTTGTGGCAATTGATCAGGACGGTAATCGTTCTGAGGCGTTGCATACAGCGCAAATCATTTTACCGCAAGCTGTTACGATTTTAGAGTCTGGCGCGGTGATATCAGGTACTGCCGCACCAAATACGACAGTTGTGATTGAGTCGGATCAAGCGGTCTATCGTATTCAGGTCGATGAAAATGGTGATTGGTCAATAGAAAATCCAGTGGCAAATGGTGGCATGTTGATGATTGTTGTGGAAGATCAATTTGGTCAGCAATCTCCTGCGATTGGCTTGGCATTTCCATTTATTCAGACCCCGCCTGAAAATCCAAGCTATGTACTGCCAGCGCCAGAAGTGACGCTAAATAGTGAAAAACTCGAAGGTAATGTATTTCAACAGGCTAAAATCATTGTGACAGCCAATGGTCAAGAGTACGTGACGTATGCCAATGAAAGTGGTTTCTGGTCGATGGATAACCCGATTCAAAATGGCGGTTTTGCAACAATCGTGGCGGAAGACAGTCGTGGTGTTCAATCGCCTGAAATCTCAATAGCTAAACTGATACTTGCACAACCTGAATCATCAGCTGAACTTACAGAGATTTTACTGGTAAGTGATGAACTGAGTGATGAACAAACTGAAAACCAAAATGACAGTCAAATTGAGCCGATTCAATCTGTGATCAATCTAGATACGCTTTTACAGGATGCGAATGAAGTCCCAATTGTATTGCACACCGATGAACAGGATTTGATCGCATTGGGCAGCGACGTTTCAAATCCGCCCGCTATACTTCCTGCGCTTGAATATCCAAGCTTACTCATTGAAGCTCCACTGACACCGTCTGATTGGCTTGCTTAGAAATATGAACCAGCTTCCGAGCTGGTTTTTTTTGGTTTAAATTGACAGATATAATTTTTATTTAAAAGATTTGGCATATGAAATATTGACTCTAGCATCGTAGATTGGTGTTCTCAAAAAATAATATGAAAAAAATAACTCATCACAACAAAGGATTAAGCGGATGATATCTCTGTATATGCCTCAATGTAAACGTTTAAAGAACCCGTTATTGCGATGGATGGATCATTATTTTAAACACATGATACAGATGCTACTAACGATTTGCGTTGCCAGTAGTATTCAAGCTGCAGAACTGAACTTTCAAAAAGTTCTAGAGCAGGAAAGAGCTTGGGCGGGCTTGAGCAGTAAAAAAGTCAAAAATAATGAAATCGAGTGGACATATAGTGAAGGAGGAGATCCACGAAAACCGACGCTGTTATTGCTACATGGTTTGTCAGGCACGCGTGATAATTGGAACCGCGTTGCCCGTTATTTAACGCCCAATTATCATGTCATTATTCCAGATCTGCCAGCACATGGAGAAACTATTGTCACAGATCAATTTGATCTATCAATTCCAAATTTAACTGAAAAATTACGACGATTTATTGATGCTGCAAAGTTAGATCCAAATTTACATATCGCAGGGCATTCGATGGGTCGTGCAATTGCCATGCTCTATAGCGCTCAGTATCCCTTAGAAGTGAAATCTTTATTGTTGGTGGATTCGGCTGGTGTCTTTAAGTCGAGCAATACAGCGTATCTAAAAGATACGGCAAAGCTTGCAGAGCTAGTGGTCAGAAAAACCGGTGATTTTGATCGCGTGATGAAGATCGTGATGCAATCTCCGCCTTTTATTCCACAAGAATTAAAAATTGGGCAAGAAAAGTTGATGATAGTTCAGTCTAAACATACCAATAAAATGGTGGAACAACTGCAAAAAATGGCGACCTTGTATACGCCAGAGTCCTTTGCTTTGGCTGCACGAGGCATTGATGCACCTGTGTTTATTATCTGGGGGAAGCAAGATCAGATTATCAATGTTGAAGTGGCAGAAGAACTGAGAAGCTTATTTAAAAAAGCCAAAAAGCCTCTGATTTTAGACCATATTGGTCATATGCCTATCTTAGAAGCGGAGCAGTTAATGGCGTTGCCATATTTAAAGTTTCTTTCAACTGTTCAATGAATCAAATCGGTAAAGTGGGTGAAAAAAAAGCGAGAAATATCTCGCTTTTTTAAACTTAATTAGACACGTTGAGTCGATTTAAGTACGTACTTTAATTTCATAGCCCGTGTATTTACGAATATTGATCACACCGGTATCCAAAATCAGATACTGACCTTTAATCCCTTGTAATTTTCCTCGAATAATCGGTGTTTTGTCCAAATTATGCGATTTGATTTTTTCAGGATATTCGTCTACCGGGTAGATAAATTGGCGTGGCAACTCATCTTCTAACAGTTCAACGGTTTCATTAAACTCTAAATTTTGGCTAAATTCTTCGCGAATGGTCTGAATTTTTGGAGCGAATTCTTCTACCAATTGGTCGCGAATTTCGATCAGGTTGATCGGTTCTGCTTCACCTTTGAGCAACTTACGCCAATCTGTTTTATCGGCCACTTGCGTACCAAACATGACTTCAAGCTGACCAGATAAACGACGTGAACCAACTTTCATAATAGGCAAAGCTTGCGTCGCACCTTGGTCTAGCCAACGTGTAGGCATTTGACCCAAGCGAGTAATCCCGACTTTTAAGGCACTTGAATTGGCTAAATAGACAATATGCGGTTGAAAGCAAACTTCATGGGCAAAATCATCTTCACGGCAAGTCCCGAGATGGTAATGACAGGTTTCAGGCTTCATAATGCACATATCACAAGAAGCCTTAGTTTTCATGCATTTGAAGCAATGACCTTGTGAATACGATTTAGGTGTTTTTGCGCCGCAAGAAATGCAGTAGATATTTCCAGTGGCTTCGATTTCAATTTCTTGGCCAAGGCTAAATGGTAGATCAACTTCTGAGCGATCTAGAATAAATTTATACTCAACATTTGCCTTGTGTGTATGTTGATCAGTTACACTAAGGTCTTTAAGACCTGCATGCATTTTATGGCAAATGCCTTGTAGTTCCATACGAATACTCACTTCATTATTAAGGATGCGGTCAATGGCTGAACAAAATGTCATCACTTCTATGCTAGACGATTTGTCAAAAGAGCAGCCAATTTCAACCGCAATCTGTATTGGTCAGGATCTTGAGCAATACAATCAATTTCATCCAATTCAATGGCAACATTTTAACGTAACTGAGTTTTTAAATCTGCCTTTTACCCAGCGTTTTGACCTTGGATTTGTGATTCTTGATACTGAAACCATGTTGAGTTTGGATCAGCAGCAGAAAACGCAGATGTTGGTAAAATTACGAGACCTATTCGCCAAACGCATCGTAGTGGTGAGTAAATTACACGATGAACAATTATTACGTGCTTTAGGCTTTACTCAGCTCATTGATAAAACCACGCATGAAAGTGATTTTGCTTTATGGCAGTTTAATATTTTGACTTATAAACACATTCCAGATTGGTTTAACTCTAAATTTTGGGCAAATCCTGAAAACTGGGATAAATTCCGTTGGTAACAAATACTTAGCCTGTGAAAAATTGCAAAAAATTAACAAACATTTATGAAAAATTTGTCTTTTCCCACGTATGCTGTAATTAAGTTTATCTAGGTTTCACTGGGAAAAATAAAATGACAAATTTAAATAATATTGTTGAGATTTTAGCAAAGCAGGCCCTTGGTGGTGCAAACAATCAAAATCAACAAGGTGGCTTGGGCGGTATTTTAGGTTCGGTGCTGGGTCAATTGGGTGCAAATGCAGGCACTCAAAATACCCAAAACAATGCTCAAAACCAAGCGGGTGGTTTGGCTGGAATTCTAGGCTCTGTGTTGGGCCAACTGGGCGGTGCAGCGCAGTCGCAGCAACGTAGTAGTGGTGGCAATGCTTCAACCATTTTAGTTGCAGTGTTACCTCTGGTGCTGGCTTGGATTCAAAAACAAGGTGGCCTACAAGGTGCTTTGGATAAATTACGTGGACAGGGCTTGAGCAGTCAGGTTGATGATTGGGTATCTACAGGCCCTGGCGATAATGCCGCTGTGAATAATCAACAAGTACAAAATTTATTTGATGATGCTGAAGTGGAGCAAGTTGCACAAGAAACACAAACTCAGAAACAAGATGTGTATAGTGCAATTTCAACAGTATTGCCGCAAATTATTGACTCATTGACGCCACAAGCTGGACAAACCAATCAGCAAGAAGCGAATGCTGATATTCAACAAGTGATGAATTTGGTCTCAGGTTTTCTTAAGCGTTAATCAAAATATCGCTTTAGGTATTTAATTGAATACAAGCCAGTGAACACTGGCTTTTTATGACTTGAAAAATGGTAACAATGTGTCGCTAAGATTGTCACTAGGATGGATTAAATAAACGGTTCGACACACTGATTTTTTTGCCAATATAGTGTGATTTTTTTTGACGAATCAAAATGATTTTTGACTGAAATTCTAACTCACCAAACTCTGGTTCAACTTGCACATAATGTAGTTGACCAAACTCATCACGCACACGCGCTTGAGCCGAAAAGCCGGGACGGGCATTTCCACTTGAAATGGTTGCTAGACGACCCAGTAGGTTAACGGTTTGTTTTTTATATTTGGGCGGTACAACCTGATCCAAACAATGAATCATAAATACCGTAAAGAATATGGCAATAATCAACGCAGGTAAAATAAGATAATAAGCGGGAACGAATTGACCTTCTTTAGCGTGAATACAGAACTGAAGTACATAGCCTGCAAAGCTAAAATTCATCAGTAGAAAGAACAAAATCAGAGTCTTGGAAAATTTGACATTCAATAATGCCAATTCTTGTATGCGCTGTGGGGCAATTCTTTTCAAAACTTGGCTAGGACTAATATTGATGTAATAGCCAATGGTTTCAACCATGCCCAATAACAGTACGGCCAATAAACTTAAATGAAAGGGTATTAAGTTATAGTCTGTTAAAAATGCGGACATGGTTGTATTCCAGTGTTTATTCTTCTGTGAGGTAGATTCCACCGTCAGAATGCACGTTAATGTTCACTTTTTCAAGGGCTTGACCTTGGCATGGGCCAGAAATACATTCCCCAGAGTCGACCATAAACAGTGCGCCGTGTGTTGAGCACTCAATAAACTCTTGGTCACGATCTAGAAACTGATTTTCAAGAAACTCAAGTTCCACGTGCAAGTGTGGGCAGTTATTTTGATAAGCGTAAAACATGCCATCACGTTGGGTGATAAAAATCGTTTCACCTTCAGGCGTTTCGAATGATCGTGCTTCACGTTCAGGCACATCATCCGTCATGCAAATTTTAAACATTAAGCACATTCCTTCTGAAATGATTGTAAAAGCTGAGCATAGTCTTCAACTGCTAGGCGTGGACCAAACTGAGCCACAACTTCACTTGAGATCAAGATGGCAAGTTCAGCAGCCGTTTGATAGTCATGACCTGCATTGAGTGCGTATAGGAAAGCACCAGCAAAAGCATCACCAGCACCATTGGTATCTACTGCGGTAACTTTACGACCTGGCACGGTAAATGTTGCGGCTTCATTATGAATTAAGGCACCTTTGGCACTTAATGTAATGACAATGTGTTTGCTTAGTGATTGCAATTTCGTAAGTGCAGCATCTAAATGATCTGTTTCTGTATACATCAGTGCTTCTTGTTCATTACAGAACAATAAGTCCACGCCATCATCGAGTAATTCATCTAGACCTTGACGTGCATATTGCACCATTGCTGGATCAGATAAGGTCAATGCAATTTGTACACCATTGGCTTTGGCGATTTGGCGTGCTTGTTTTACCGCAAGGCGTGCGCTGTCTGATGTTGAAAGATAACCTTCGATATATAACCATTTCGCAGTATTTAAGCTGCCAAAATCAATTTGGCTATCAGTCAATTCCGCAGTAATACCGAGGTAAGTATGCATCGTACGTTCAGAATCAGGGCTGACCAATACCATGCATGTGCCAGTTACACCTTCACTGATTGATTGAGTTGCAGTTTGGATGCCAGCGTCGTTTAAACCATTTAGGTAAATTTGACCTAAGTCATCATTGCCGACACGACAACCATAAAATGCAGTTCCGCCTAAAGCACTAAAAGCAACCGTTGTATTTGCTGCAGAACCACCAGAAGCTTGACCTTTATATTCTTGAGTGGCTTTTAGATTGTTATAAAGGGCTGCTTGAGTATCGCCATCTGTCAGTTGCATCGTACCTTTTTGCAGATTGTGTTGAATTAGGAATTCGTCAGAGACTTTAAATTCTTGGTCAATAAGTGCATTACCAATTGCAAAAAGGTCAACAGTTGCCATGTTGTATGTTCACATCAAAAAAATGAAAGTGCTAAGTTTACACGAATGCTCAGGATTGCTGTAGTTTGTTGAAAAAAATTCAATTAAAGGACAAGTGTGTATAAAAATCGGGCAAATCCATTATATTTTTACATTTTTTTTGAATTAGTTGCCGTTTTAATCAGCTTTGCTATTGTGCAAATCGAAAAATTTTACTTTTATAGAGCTATAGGGTGTTCAGACTGAATCAAGATGATTTGGTCATCATAAATAGATAACAGATTAAAAGTGTGAATATATGGAAATTACGATTCGTCCAGCAGAGCAACTTCCTGCTCAAATCGAAAATATTGCTGCTTTGGCGCAGCATGAAGGCTATACATTTATACACCGTTTAATTGAAGAATATCAAAGTGGTAAAAATCGTTTTGACCAAACGGGTGAGCAATTATTGCTTGCTTATGATGGCGATAAATTAATTGCTTGTGGCGGTTTAAATCAGCAATGGGGTGATACTGGTGTAGAAGAACGGATTGGACGAGTTCGCCGTTTCTATGTGCATCCGCAGTACCGTCAGCATGGCGTGGGTAAGCAGCTATTGGTGGAATTGGAAAAGGGTGCGAAAAAGCATTTTTCTGCACTGTGCTTAAATACAGAACTTAAAAATGCTGCAAAATTCTATCAAAAGCAGAATTATGTCTATGTTGAAAGTCATCCAAATTATAATTATTTCAAATATCTAGTTTAGTTTTAAATCCAAAAATAGACTCTAAATACTGTAAATGAAGCATCCGATATCGGGTGCTTTTTTTTCATTTAGTAATTCAAAAAAAGAGTGCTTTATTTTAAGCAAAGTTTTAAGCAAAAATTCATTTTAGTTATCGAAGATATAAGCATCAAAATAACTGCATAGAGTGATGCATATGCAAGTGTATGAGCTACAAGACTACGTTAAAAAGTCCCTGAGATTACCGCACTGTTTTGGTTGACCAAAATTTTTGCGACCATCTTTGGTGAAACCAGTGTTGATGCATTGTCCATGTCCTTAAATTTGGGCTATTTACTCAGTACCTTTATTTTCGCAGGCATATTTATAAGTCTGCTATATTTTCAAATACAGTCAAAAGCATATAAATCTTATTTATATTGGGCCACGATTATTGCCAGTATCACGGTCGGTACGACCTTAGCGGATTCTGTAGATCGTTCTTTAGGGATTGGCTACTTGGGTGGTAGTTTGCTATTTCTGAGTTTGGTGCTCATATCGCTTTTCAGCTGGTATCAGGTCGAAGGGGCAATTAATCCGAGTGTAGAGAATTTGCCGCGAACACAGATCTTTTATTGGTTGACGATTACATTTTCTCAAACGCTAGGTACAGCTTTGGGGGACTGGACTTCCGATAGTACAGGATTAGGCTATAGCGGTGGCATTTGGCTATTTTGTGGTTTAATTCTATTGATGGCGTTGTTGTACTTTTTTAGTCGGGTCTCAAAGACGATTTTATTTTGGGCTACTTTTGTTTTGACACGTCCATTGGGCGCAGTTGTCGGCGATTTTCTAGACAAGCCAATCAGTTCAGGTGGATTGGATCTAAGTCGCTTTATGGCTTCTTTTGTACTGTTGTTGGCGATTGTGATTTGTGTCTATTGGTCAATACGAAATGATAGGCAATCCATAAAACCAGTCTAAATGTTTTAGTGCGAAAACAAGTGATTTTTAAAATTAAAGTTCAAGTTGATTAAAACAGTTGGAAATGTCGTTTCGGTGAATCTAGTTGTGATTTTTTAAGGTATACTTTGCCTAATTTAAA
This sequence comes from Acinetobacter sp. YH01024, assembly GCF_013420195.1. Taxonomy (NCBI): domain Bacteria; kingdom Pseudomonadati; phylum Pseudomonadota; class Gammaproteobacteria; order Moraxellales; family Moraxellaceae; genus Acinetobacter; species Acinetobacter sp. YH01024. The sequence continues at coordinate 10,842 of NZ_VOYQ01000002.1, read as the reverse complement.
TGAATAGATTAGGAGCACACATGACTGTAGATGTCACTGAAACCATTTCTCAAACTGTACATCCCGCGTTTCAGTTGATTCGTCAACATCATGTTGAAGCTTTAGACATTTTAGTGTCTGAATATAAACACAAAGTGACTGGCGCGGTGCATTATCACTTAGCCACAAACCATGATGAAAATGTATTTTTAGTTGCCTTCCGTACGCAGCCGATGGATTCAAAAGGTGAGGCGCATATTCTTGAGCATACAGCACTGTGTGGTTCAGAAAAGTTCCCTGTACGTGACCCATTCTTTTTAATGATTCGCCGTTCACTCAATACGTTTATGAATGCGTTTACCGCAGCGGATTGGACGGCTTATCCATTTGCAACACAAAATAAAAAAGATTTCCAAAACTTGTTAGAAGTTTATATGGATGCTGCTTTTGCTGCGAATTTGAACCCGCTTGATTTTGCGCAAGAAGGGATTCGTATTGAGCTAGAAAATGGCGAAGCAGTATATAAAGGCGTGGTATTTAATGAAATGAAAGGTGCCATGAGTTCACCTTCAGATCAGTTGTATCACCAACTTGCCCATCATTTATTCCCAGAAACGACATATCATTACAACTCAGGTGGTGATCCTAAAGACATTCCTGACTTAAGCTATGAAGAGTTGGTCAGTTTCTACAAATCACATTATCACCCAAGTAATGCGGTGTTCATGACTTTTGGTAATGAGCCTGCTTATAACTTACAAGAACAGTTTGAAACGCTTGCTTTGTCAAAATTTGAAAAAGGTCAAACGCTGTATTCAAAACCTGAGCGTCGTTTAACTGCGCCTGTAACTGTAACTGAAACGTATGCAGTTGATGCTGAAGACCTCAAAGACAAAACCTATCATGTGCTTTCTTGGTTATTGCCTGAAGCAAGTAATATTAAATTACGTTTAGGTATGCGTTTGGTTGAGGGGGTATTGCTTGAAGATTCTGCTTCACCATTACGTCATTACTTAGAAACCTGTGGTTATGCACAGTCGACTGGTCCATTTATGGGCGTAGATGACTCAAACTATGAAATGACGTTCTACTGTGCAATTCAAGGTTCAAACCCTGAGCATGCAGAACAATTTAAAAATGGCGTGTTTAAAGTATTAGAAGACGTTGCGGCTAAGCCTGTTGATTCGGCTTTAGTTGAAGCGATTTTGCATCAGATTGAATTGTATCAGCGTGAAATTAATGGTGATGGTACACCATATGGCCTAAGCTTAATTCTGAATGGTTTAAGCAGTGCGATTCACCATTCAGACCCTGTGGATGTCTGGGATGTGGATACGGCCATTGAACAAGTGAAGGAAGAGTTGAAAGACCCAATGTGGTTATCCAACTTAATCAAAACTTACTTGCTTGATAATCAACATCGTGTGCAATTAACTTTGGTTCCAGATGCTGAAAAAAATGCTTTGGAAGCGGCAGCAGAAAAAGCACGTTTAAAAGAAATAGATGCGAACTTAACTGAAGCGCAAAAAGCAGAGATTATTGCGCAGACTGAAGCATTGAACATTCGTCAAGATACGCCGGATGATTTGAATCTCTTGCCTAAAGTAGGTTTAGAAGATGTTCCTGCGCAGTTACAGATTGTACAAGGTCAATTACGTGAAATTATCAGTAATGGATTAGATACGCCGTTAAATCTTTACCACGCAGGCACCAATGGTCTCTACTACCAACAAGTTTTGATTCAGATTCCTGATGAAGTGGTGCAATCGCCGTATTTCAACCTCTTGTCGATTTTGATGGGTGAAGTTGGTGCAGGTGAATACGACTACTTAGAGCTACAACAGTTGCAAACAGCTGTGAGTGGCGGTTTAGGTATGGGTGCGTCGCTGCGTTCAAAAGTGGACGACAAAGGTCAAATTAGTGCTTGGCTGACTCTAACCACTAAATCATTGGTGAATAATCTTGAAGCTATTCGCTTATTGAAATTGGCTTTTGAACAGCTACGTTTTGATGAGAAAAACCGTATCGTAGAGTTATTGCAACAACGTAAAGCACGTTGGCAGTCACGTGTTTCTGGCTCTGGTCATAGCTATGCAATGCAAATTGCAGGTCGTCAACATAGTGCATTGGCGTTACGTGATTATCATAATACAGGCCTAGGCGCGCTGAACTGGTTGTCAGAACTTGTCAGCAAAATTGAGCAAGACGACACGGCTTATAATGCCTTGATTGATGAGCTTAAGTTAATTCATAACCGTTTGCTTAAAGCACCAAAACAATTCTTGGTGGTGTGTGAAGAACATCATTCAGACCGATTGGTTGAGGAAGTTCAAACCATTTGGGATAAAGTGGCGATTGACGATAACCCACATGATTTAACTCAAGTGAATTTTGCAGATAGCAACAATGACGAAGCTTGGCTCATTCAAGCCAATGTTCAGTTCTGCGCTTCAGCATATCCTGCGGTGGAAGTGTCGCATCCTGATGCAGCACCTTTAATGATTTTGGCGGCTTATTTGCGTAATGGCTTCTTGCATAGCGCGATTCGTGAAAAAGGTGGTGCTTATGGTGGCGGAGCAAGCTATGACGGTAATGCATGTTCATTCCGTTTCTATAGCTACCGTGACCCACGTTTAGCTGAAACGTTTAAAGATTTTGACGCAAGTGTGCAGTGGCTACTGAATGCTGAACAACAACCGCATCAGCTAGAAGAAGCGATTTTGGGTCTAATTGCTAGCATGGATAAACCGGGATCACCAGCGGGTGAAGCTATTACAGCTTGTTATGCTTTATTGCATAAACGCACTCCAGCTTTCCGTCAAATGTTACGTGAACGTCTTTTGAATGTGACTTTGGAAGATCTAAAACGTGTTGCTGTGGCGTACTTGGTTGAACAACAACCGACAAAAGCTGTGGTTGCACCGGTGGCTAAGCGAGATGCTTTGGTTGAGCTTGGTTTCGAAATAAAACAAGTGAATTAAAACAAAAAAGGGGTTTTTATGGCGTTCAAATCTCTTGAGCGTACGACATTGCAACTGAGCCTCATTGCGCTCAGTTCAATGTATGTCAATACTGTAAATGCACAAAATGCGGAAGTGGCTGTTAAACCAGCTACCGCTGAAGCATGTGTGGCACTTGAGTCAAATGCAGAGCGATTATCGTGTTATGATGCTTTGTTTAAAGTGCAACCTGCTGAAAAAGAAATGTTGGTTTCTGAGCGTCAAGCTGCCCAAGAAATCAAACCTGAGCCGACTGAAAAGCTGACTTTGAAAGAAAAAGTCAGTCATGCGTTTACGGACCGTTTATTTGCTGTAGAAGCACCGAACCTCAATCCAAATCTTTCACTATTGGATAGTCGTTGGGAGCTTTCTCCAGAAAGTAAATTGGGGACGTGGAATATTCGTGGCTATCAACCTGTGTATTTAATGCCGGGATATTGGACTTCGGATAAAAATGAACGTCCATCAAGCCCGAATGAAAACAACACGGTACAAGCCGATCAGGAACAAAACCTGAAATCGATGGAAGCCAAATTCCAATTGTCATTAAAAACCAAAGCTGTTGAAAACTTATTTGGTGATAATGGTGATATCTGGTTGGGCTATACCCAGTCTTCTCGTTGGCAAGTCTATAACGAAGACGAATCACGACCATTCCGTGAAACCAACTATGAGCCTGAAGCCAGTCTGGTTTTTCGTACCAACTATGAACTGTTGGGTTTGAACTGGCGTATGCTGGGCTTAACCTTTAACCATCAGTCTAATGGGCGTTCTGATCCCTTATCGCGGAGTTGGAACCGTGTCATGTTAAATCTAGGATTTGAACGTGACAATTTTGCACTGATGTTACGTCCTTGGTATCGTTTCGAAGAAGATACCAAAGATGATAACAACCCTGATATTACCGATTATGTGGGACGTGGGGATTTAACAGCATTTTATCGTCATAAAGATCATGACTTTAGTTTGATGTTACGTCATTCACTGAAAGGTGGTGATGATTCACATGGCGCTGTGCAGTTTGATTGGACTTTCCCAATCAATGGTAAATTGCGCGGCACAGTTCAATTGTTTGATGGCTATGGTGAAAGCCTGATTGACTATAACCATCGGGCAACCTACGTCGGTGTTGGTGTGTCATTAATGAATTGGTTTTAATGATTGCTCAATAATTAATTTACGGACGTAAAAGTAATTTCGCATTTTTAAGATGCTTTTAAGTCTAATCGACGGAGTCTTATATCTAGGGATTGAATAAAGGGATTAGCCTTCGGCTGGAGGTACTTTTGTTTCGGCAAAAGTACCCAAAACCATTGTCATCCGCAAAACTCGCTCTCTAGCGTCTATTTACTTAAAGTATCGCAAAAACATTTTTGATTAGAAGTCATCCTGTCTCAAACACTTGCGGATGACCTTACCGCGTATCGTTCTTTCATTTGAATCAAATTACGCTACTGATGTTACTATGTAACATCAGTAAATAAAAAAACCATGCTATGGCGTGGTTTTTTTTATGGCGGAGAGAAAATGTACAAATCAACCGATTTGGATCTCAGAAGGTGGGTGTTTTAACCGACTCTTCTTCGGTGTGGCAATCAGATAGGCCAGTGTTAAGGGGCCAAGTCGACCTGCGAACATTAATAACATCAGGGCAACTAAACTAGCAGGTTGTAAGTCGCTGGTGATGCCACGAGATAGACCAACGGTGCAAGCAGCGGATACCGCTTCGAACAACAAATCTAAAAAGCGTTTATCAGGTTCGAGAAGCAATAGACTGAAAAAGCCAATGAAAATCAACGTTACTGTAATGAAAATCACCGCTAATGCTTTAAAGGTGGTTTTTTCTGAAACAGAGTGGTTAAACACACGTAGTTCGTCTTCACGTCTTAAAAAACTGACAACACTGAGCACAACAATAATAAACGTTCCGACTTTAATGCCACCGGCCGTACTGAGAGAACCACCACCAATAAACATTAGTAACATCGTGACGAGTGATGATGCATCGCTCATGCTTTCCATGGGTAAGCTGTTAAAACCGGATGAACGTGGAACCGTTGCATGGAACCAAGCATTTAGGGCTTGATCACCTAGTGACATCGTGGCTAAGGTTGCAGCATTATTGGCTTCTAATAACCAAATGGTGATGAAGGCAAAGACATTTAAGCCTGCAATGGTCGATAAAATCAGCTTGCTATTGGTGCTGAGTTTTTTCCAACTTTTATTGCGCTTAATGTCCATCAGTACCAAAAAGCCGATACCACCGATGATATAAAGCATACTGATGGTAAATGTAATGAAATAACGGTCAGCGAAGCTCATTAAACTATTGGGAAATAATGAAAATCCACCATTATTAAATGCTGAAACACTATAAAAGGCAGCATAAAACAGGGCCTGGTTAAAATTGTATTCTTGCATCCAAGCGATGGTCAAAATAACCGTTCCCACCATTTCAAAAAATAGCGAATAAAGCAGTACGCCTTTAATAGTCATGGTCACTTTGGCAAGGCTGGTTTGTCCAATGGTTTCTTGAGCCATAATTTGTTGTTTTAGCCCAATTTTAGGGGACAAACTCATAGCGGCCAATATCGCAAAGGTCATAAAGCCGAGACCGCCGCATTGTAGTAAACCCATAATCACGACTTTACCAAACACAGTATAGGCTTCGCCGACATTTACAACCGAAAGTCCTGTAATGGTTACGGCTGAGGTCGCTGTAAAGAGGGCATTGATCCAACTTAAATCGCCATGATGTGAATAAGGGAGTTTTAACAGCAAGGTGCCAATGATAATGAGCCCAAGAAAACCCAATGCCAAAATACTGGGTGGGCTGAGATTAATGGTATTACGCTGTTTATTGTGAAGTTTCATGTTTTTTTACTGTCATCTTGCGTGATTATGTGCAAAAGGAGCTCGACGCTGATTACAAAGTTGCTTTAAAGTGTTTAGCCAGTCGACGTAAATGTTCGAGTAAACCTTCAACCACTAAAATATCGCCTGTTTGTAAAATCAGGTTCGGATCTAAACTATATTGAAGCTGGGTGCCACGTTTATGCAAAATCGCCTTCACTTCAGGGACATGATCCATTATTTGATTTAGACGCGTGCCTTGTTGTGATTCTTTAATTTCAACTTTCACCAAATAATGATCATCTTCGAGCACCATGTAGCGACTCACCATCGGATAACTCAGTGACTGGGCAACACGGACGCCCATATCTTCTTCAGGATGGATGATTTTGCTGATGCCTAAATGGGTTAAAATCATGTGATGCGCTTTGGACTTGGCTTTGGCCCAAATTTTGTTGATCCCCATGTTTTTAAGATGGAGCACACATAAGATGCTGGCTTCAATATCTTCACCAATTGCGACTACGACTGCTTCACAATTTTGAATATTGAGTTCTTGTAAAACGTGTTCATCTGTTGCATCAGCAATCACTGCATGGGTCAGTTGGTCCGAAATACTTTCAACAAACTTTTTGTTGCTATCGATTCCAATGACATCGTGTTTTAAACCCATGAGTTCAGTGGCTACAGTTGCGCCAAAACTTCCTAAGCCAATCACAGCGAATTGTGCCATGCCGTATTCCTAAATTATTCTAAAGTTATTGAATATGTTGATGTTAGCTTGTTCAGCCTAGAGCGGCTATGAAAATTTACATAATCCATCTAAACCGAAAAGTTTTAATTTTTAATTTCTTCAGCGTTTTGATAGGCATAAAGTTCAGCAATATTGGGGCAATTTTCCATAACTTGTTGGTATTTAAAAATTTCATAACCTAATTTGTTTTTTAGAATGTATTGAAATTGATGCTGATCTTCTTTAATGACATTTAGGGTAGCTTTACGAACGAGCTCGGAATTGTTCTTTAAACGGTTTAAGCCATCGCATGAAAATTCACGGATAATGGCTTGAACAGATTCGGGAGCGGTTTGATCACTTAGCTCATCAAAGCGAATATATACAATGTAATTTGGATATTGATTCAACATTTCAGCCTGCGCGGTATAGCCGTAAATATTTTCTAGATTTTGCGTACGTGACTGATTTGGAATTTGTTTCATACTTTGACGAATCTTATCTTCCTCTTGCTTAAGTTGATAAGCCGGATATGCATAAAAATATCCACCTAAACCCACAATGACGATCATAAATAAGGCATAAAAATTCAATTTTAAATATCCATTTTGTTTTATTTTCAATGGATTATAGGGTATGGTGAATTTAACAACAATGACAGCGTTGATGAATTAATTTGATGAATTTATTTATTTTGATTCAGGAAATAGTTGATGCAAATAAAAAAGCTGGAACCTAGATCCCAGCTTTCATATAGAAATTTTACTTATTTCAAGAAACGTTGATAACCGAGGTTATTGGTAATCTCAACATATGGATAGGTAATATTTTCCAATGTTTCAATTAAACCATCTGGGTTTTGTTTCGCATCCGTTGCTTCCATACCCACCAATACACGGCCTTCAGCAGCACCGTGGTTACGGTAGTGGAATAGGGTGATGTTATGCGTTGGGCCTAGACGTTCTAAGAAAGTCAGTAATGCGCCCGGACGTTCGGGGAATTCCACGCGGAATAGGCGTTCATTTTCAATATCGGCATGACCGCCAATCAAATAACGGATATGGAGTTTAGCCACTTCATCATCGGAAAGATCGTCTACATCGTATTGGAATTTCAAAGTTTCAAAAATTTCCTGACGTTCTTTTTCGCCATTTTTGAGACTAATACCCACAAACACTTGAGCGGCACTTGAGTAGCTTGCGCGGTAGTTAAACTCAGTGATGTTACGGCCTTGTAGTGCACGGCAGAATTTAAGGAAAGAACCTTTTTCTTCTGGAATGGTCACAGCAAAGATCGCTTCTTTACGTTCACCCAGTTCGGTACGTTCTGCAATGTAGCGCAGACGGTCAAAGTTCATGTTTGCACCGCAAACAATCGATACCATATTTTTACCTTCTAGACCATGCTCAGCTACATACTTCTTAATACCTGCAAGCGCCATTGCACCTGACGGTTCTACAATGCTGCGGCATTCATCAAAGGTATCTTTAATCGCTGCACAGATTTCATCGGTATTTACCAGTACAACTTCACGCTCAACAATAGGGCCTGAGTTATCTGATTTTTGTAGCTGAATCACTTCAAATGGTTTTTCACCAATTTGAGCAACTGCTGTACCGTCGGCAAATAAACCTACAGATGGAAGAATGACACGTTCATTAGCTTCAAAGGCTGCTTTTAAACATGCTGATTCGTCATATTCAACAGGAATGACTTTAACATGCGGTGCCACATCACCAAGATAAGCAGCTACACCGGCAATGAGACCGCCACCGCCCACAGCAACAAATACATAGTCTACATCACGCCATTGACGCAAAATTTCGTTGGCAATGGTTCCTTGACCGGCCATAACGAGTTCGTCGTCATAAGGTGGAATAAAGGTCATACCTTCATCTTTTGCACATTGGATTGCGTATTTATTGGCTACGTCAAAAGAATCGCCATGCAGAACCACTTCACCGCCTAAGCGTTTAACCGCTTGTACTTTAATGTCTGGTGTGGTTTTAGGCATAACGATAATGGCGCGAATACCCAACTTTTTACCAGATAACGCCACGCCTTGAGCATGGTTACCTGCAGAAGCCGTAATAACGCCACGTTCCAACTGAGATTTCGGTAATTGACTAATACGGTTGTAGGCACCGCGTAGCTTGAAAGAAAAGACAGGTTGTAAATCTTCGCGTTTAAAGCGAATGTTATTGTTTAGTTTTTCACTAATTCGTGGCGCTGCTTCGAGTGGGGTTTCGATTGCAACGTCATAGACCGTTGCCTGTAATATTTGTCGAACCAAACGAGACAGCATGTTAATTTTCCATCTAACAGTTTAAAATAGGGGTTTATTGTAACAAACCACTGTACATTTGGGCTGAAAAATCAGCGTCTAATGTCAAAAAATAGTTGAGCCAAGTTATGAGTCTGTATGCAACCCAAGATGAAAAGAAACAAGCTGCCGCAAAAGCTGCGTTAAAGCATTTGCCAAAGGGCGGTATTTTGGGTGTTGGTACAGGAAGTACTGTGAACTTCCTCATCGAATTATTGCCAGAGCTTCAACTCGAAGCTGCGGTTGCAAGTTCTGAAGCAACTGCACAACGTTTGAAAAAATTAGGCATTGAAGTGGTTGATATGAACCACGTTGGCGGTTTAGATGCCTATGTGGATGGTGCAGATGAAATCGACCGTCATATGCACATGATTAAAGGTGGCGGCGCTGCGTTGACTCGTGAAAAAATCGTGGCGTCTATTGCGAAAAAATTCGTTTGTATCGTAGATGATTCTAAATGGGTTGATCAGTTGGCACGTGAATTTCCGCTTCCTGTAGAAGTGATTCCAATGGCACGTTCTGCTGTGGCACGTAAAATCGTTTCTTTGGGCGGTGACCCAGTTTACCGTGAAGGTGTGGTAACGGATAACGGAAATGTAATTTTAGATGTTCATAACCTCAATATCTTAAATGCGTTGGAACTTGAAAAAACTTTAAACAATATTCCCGGTGTGGTGTGTAACGGTATCTTTGCTTTGAACAAAGCAGATATTGCTGTTGTTGCGACCGATAACGGTATTGAAGAGCGTACAGCGGTTTAATCTGTTCTATTAGAATCCCCCTAAATCCCCCTTTTATAAAGGGGGACTTTTCACCTGAATTTATTTAGGTGATTTTCCCTCCTTTGTAAAAGGAGGGTTAGGGAGGATTTAAAATTAATAAAAAATATGACTCCCAACCTTCCTGAAATTCAAATCACTCGAAAATTACGTGCCACACGCTTAAGATTGCGAGTAGAACCAACTCAAATTAAATTAACGGTTCCCCAGTTTTGTACACAGCGCCAAGTTCAAGATTTTCTGAAACAAGCAGAACAATGGATGATTGAGACATGGCAGAAGCAGCAGGAAAAAACAGGGCAGATTGATAAAACGCTTCCAGCTGAATTAAAACTATTCAATTTAGAACAGCCTTTAAAGGTTATTTATAAAACGCAAAAAAACTCATTTATCTTGGATGAAGAAAAGCATCAGCTTTTCATCAGTGATCGGCAGCCTGAGCAATATTTAAAAAGCTTTGTGATTGCTTATGCCAAAGAGTATTTACCAATTTATTTAAAGCAAGTGAGCAGTGAAACAGGCTTAAAATATGGTGAGTGCTCGATTCGTCAGCCCAAAACTCGCTGGGGTAGTTGCTCTGCAAAGCATGACATTATGCTGAATAGCGGCTTGGTGTTGCTCCCATTAGAAATTACGCGTTATGTGGCTGTACACGAGTTAGCGCATACTCAGCATTTTGACCATAGCCCAAACTTTTGGGCTGAAGTCCAAAAGCATGATTCAAACTATAAAGATCATCGGAAAACTTTAAAAAGTGGTGTGATGCCGTGGTGGTGGTGCTAGTATATTTTTCATAAAACCTAAACTGATTGGGTGTATAGTTATGAAAAATAGAAAAATTCTGGGATTAATTTTACTTGCATATTCAGCACCAATTTTTGCAAATAGTTTTCAAGATCGGGATAGCTGGCAAAAAAAAACCGAAGTAATGATGGTTGATGATATTGATCTTAAAACAGATGAGCTGATTGAGCAGGGCTATGTTCCTGTGATGAGTGAAACATTTAAAAGTGTATCTACAAATAGGGGCTACAGCGATAGCATGTGGGACCTGAAAAATAAAGGAAATCAATTGGGGGCACAAATCGTTATTTTCACTAATACGCCTGTAGAGAGTGGAAATTATTATAGGTATAGAAATTCAAAGCCAGATTCATATCCGTTTTTAGTTGGTGA